>CAMTOM010000009.1 GCA_947074125.1 uncultured Desulfovibrionaceae bacterium | reverse complement strand
AATAGCCACCTTCCAAAACAGCAATATGCGGATTGATAGCTTCATTCAAAGCCGCATACCCCTGAGCCGAAAGACGCATATTGGCCAGCGGATCGGTAAAATGATTGTCCTGTCCTGCGGAATTGATAATGACATCCGGCTGAAAGGCATGCAGCAAAGGCAATACCGCATGTTCAACAGCGTACAGATAACCCGCATCAGACGTCCCAGGCGGCAAAGGAATATTGATCGTGCGCCCTAACGCACCAATCCCCCCACACTCATCCGTAAAGCCCGTTCCCGGGTACAGCGTACGCCCATCCTGATGGAGAGAGATAAAGAGCGTGTGTGGATCATTCCAATAAATATCCTGCGTCCCATCACCATGATGACAGTCGGTATCGACAATGGCTATCCGCAAAGGCTGGCCATCTGCGCGTGGATAATGATCGCGAATATACTCCACCATAACGGCTTCCATATTCACATTACAGAAGCCACGATTGCCATGTGTTACACGCATGGCATGATGTCCTGGGGGGCGCACCAAAGCAAAAGCCCGATCTTCAAACCCCTCCATCACCAGACGAGCCGCCCGGATAGCTCCCCCAGCAGAGGCGAGATGCGAGGGTGTACATACCTGCTGTGCGGAAGGCAGACAAAAATGTGCCCGCTCAATGTGTTCATATGTGGCAAGTTCCGGTCGATACTCCGTAATACCAGGAATATCAAAGAGCCCTTCTTCCACAAGCTGATCCCGCGTGTACAGCAAACGCTCCTCACGCTCAGGATGCGTCGGCGAAATAGCCCAGTCAAATGCGGGGAAAAAAACAACGCCAAGAGTGCGCGCTGCCCGAAGAGACAAGGAATGCGTCATGCGTCTCCATCCACATTCTCAAAAATATCAACAGCATAACGTGGCTGCGCTACCAGTCCGGCATAATGCCCCAAGCCTTCAACATAGCTTAAGGTATTTTCAGCAACCGCCACCAGCAGCAGGGTATCTCCTTCAGCCAACACAAAAATCCCGCCAACACCTTCATTTTTGCGCAATGCTGTACAAAAAAGCAGATTTTCGTCCCCCATAGCACATACCACAGTATACCCCGATACATTACGACGGATTATCGCATGCATGAGCACATCATCTTCCCGTGGCTCCCAAAGCAAATTGCCGTCACGACAGCGCAAAGTATACATTTCACAGAGTGTTTTTTTAGAAAACATTATTACACCTCGCCTTGATAAAAAGCATACTCACTCCGCAGAATGCAGCCAGCGCTCCACAACACTCACACACGAAAGCAAAACGTCCTCTGGAGGTTGTGTCGCATCAATACGGACAATACGTTTTGGTTCTTCTTCCGCCAGAGCAAGATAGCCCTCTCGCACGCGGCCGTGAAACACCATGCTTTCTGCTTCAAAGCGGCCTTCAGAAATGACCGTTCCCTCTTCCTGATTACGCTGCCCCGCACGCGCCAGACCTTCTTCAACGGGCACATCCAGCAATAAGGTTAAATCCGGCATAAGTGCTGTTGCGGCATGAGCATTCAACTGACGCAACATATCCACATCAATGCCACGCCCATAGCCCTGATAGACAAGAGTGGAATCCACATATCTGTCGCAAAGCACCACCTGTCCCTCCTCAAGAGCAGGACGGATCACTTCTGTTACATGCTGTGCCCGATCAGCCAGAAACAAAAAAAGCTCTGCCCGATTGGTAAGACGTGTCGTGCGAACATCCAGCAACATATGCCGTAACGTGCGTCCCAAGGCAGAACCACCAGGCTCACGTGTTGTCAAAACAGAATACCCATGCCGCTCCAGATGTTCTGCCAGCAAGCGCATGCATGTGGACTTTCCTGAACCTTCTATACCTTCAAAAGAGATAAACATTCGTGCAACACCGCCTTTTGCTGTTGGTGTTTTTTGCCGGAAGCACTCTCCGGCGTTTTTACGGCTCTGTGCATGTGACGCCCCAAGGTTGGCTGATACGGCGACCAGACCTGCGCATCTTCCGGCACATCATTAAAAAGACTCCGACACTGTGCCATCTTTGCATCCAGGTTATCTGCATAATGCAGCGCCAGAGCCTCTGCCGTTTGTGGCAGTCGCGCCGCGCCAAATTCTGGCGTACCATGGTGACTCAGAATCAAATGCTTCAAGTGGCGTACAAGATCAGGGTCAAGAGTCGATTTTTTTAGATAGGGAGCAAGCAACTCAAGTCCCAATTCCATATGTCCGAGCAAACGCCCAGCATCGGTGTAGTCATTTGCCAGCCCACCTGAAAATTCAGCGATTTTACCAATATCATGAAAAATCGCTCCCGCAAGCAAGGTTTGCCTGTCCAGCTCCAGATACTGATCCGCAATACGCCGCGCCAAATGAAAAACACCCAGAGTATGCTCTAAAAGCCCGCCAACATAGGCATGATGCACACCCTTCGCCGCAGGAGAAAGACGTAACCTGTCTCTAATATCTTCAGTTTCCAGCACGGAAAAGACAAGCTTACGCCACGGCGCATAGGTAAATTCCTCACGACAAAAATCAAAAAGCTCTTCTTCCATATCTTCTGGCATACGAGGACTGGCAGGCAAAAGCGCCGCAAGAGGCAAATGCGCCATCTCTTCTGGTGCGGTAAGACGAAAGACTTCCACCGTCAATTGCACCTGATCACGAAAAAGCGAAGAACGCCCTTCAACCCAGGCACACTGTCCTGCTGCCAGTGCGCTGTATTCCAAACTGAGGGGACTCCATATTTTTGCTTCCATGTCGCCACTAGAATCACGCAGTGTCAAACGCCAATAGGGGCCATTTTTAGATTGCTGCTGTGCGGCTTCCGCAATGACAAAAAGTCCCGCTACCGCATCTGCAGAACCGATATCCCGTATATACTGTCCTTTTTCCATACTACCTTTGTCCATTGTATTGCCAGAGATTGCCCTAATCCGCCACCCTGCGCTCTGGCAATGATGTTTGCCTAACTCCCCCCGCTTCTTACAAGAGGCGCATATCCCCCCAAAGCGCTTTCCCACTTGCAAGCACGGGGTTTGTCCGCTATACTTATATGTTGCTGGGTGTTTTTGTATCGCGCAATACCATCAGCATATCTTGCTGCCCTCAGCAGATCGCACAGTGAAGCGTCTCTGCCCAGAGCATCTTTGCCAGAGCGCTACGGCTCCAAAACACTAAACATACATTTCCCACTTTCACAGGTGTTGTCAATGAACATTCTCCTCACCAATGACGATGGCATCAATGCGCCAGGCTTACGCGCTCTTTATACAGCTCTGGTAGACGCCGGACATATTGTCCATGTTGTGGCGCCTATTGCGCAGCAATCAGGTGTCGGGCACTCTCTTACCGTCTTTACTCCTTTGCGCGCCATCCGCGTTGAAGAAGAAGACTTTCAGGGGACAGCCCTGTACGGAACCCCTACAGATTGCGTGAAGCTGGCACTGGCCAATCTTCTTTCACAAAAGCCGGATATGGTTCTGAGTGGCATCAATGCTGGTGCCAATGTCGGACCGGACATCTTATATTCGGGAACCGTGGGAGCAGCCACCGAAGCAGCGCTTGAAGGCATTCCAGCTCTTGCCATTTCTCATGACTGCTCTAACTGTCAGGATCTGGCACAGCAGGCCTTGCACACCGCAACCTTTATTGAGCGTATCAACTGGGCAAACATCCCACCACGTCGCGTTATCAATTTGAACTACCCTGCCTGTTCTTTTGAGGAAAATAAAGGCCTTCGTGTCTGCCCGCAAACTTCTGCTGTCTGGGTTAACGAATATGAGGAACGTCAGGCACCACATGGCGACACCTACTGGTGGCTTGTGGGTGAAATCCCACCACACACCATCAATGCGGGTTCCGACAAAGACCTGCTGAATCGAGGTTTTATCACGGTTACGCCATTACGGTTTGACTTCACGGATCGTGAAACCGTCACAACTCTGGCAGATATGCTCTTGGGATAAGAACGAAAACTGTGCCCTTCTTTGTTAAGAGAGTAACAAATAAAAAGCCTTCTACAATCAGAAGCCGCCGCTCCCCGCACAAGGAAATCGGCGGCTTTTAATATGAGAAAAAACTCCTGCCATGTCTTTGGCATCTCAGAGCATATTATTTATCTTAAAAAACTAGGACAGACTGTCTGCCTGACTTTTAAGCGCTTCAGCTTGTGCATGAGCACTCAGTGCGTCCAGCAAGGCACTTACTTCACCTTCCATAATGCGATCCAGTGAATAGAGTGTCAGGTTAATACGATGATCCGTACAGCGCCCCTGAGGGCAGTTATAGGTACGGATACGTTCCGAACGGCCTCCAGAACCTACCTGCGCCTTTCTGTCTGCGGACAGACGGGAATTTTGTTTTTCCTGTTCTGCCGCAAGAATGCGCGAGGCAAGAACCTTCATCGCTCGCGCCTTGTTCTTATGCTGTGAACGTTCATCCTGACAGGTTACCACCGTGTTTGTAGGAATATGCGTGATACGGATGGCAGATTCTGTCTTGTTAACATGCTGCCCTCCCGCACCTGAAGCACGGTATATATCAATCCGCAGATCTTCAGGACGAATATCCACATCCACTTCTTCTGCTTCTGCCATCACAGCCACAGTCGCCGCCGAAGTATGAATACGTCCCTGAGCCTCTGTTGCGGGCACACGCTGCACTCTATGCGTACCAGCCTCAAATTTGAGGTGGCTGTACACCCTATCACCACAGATCAGGCAGATCACTTCTTTATAACCACCGCTGTCAGAAGGCGATTCACTCATGATTTCGACTTTCCAGTTGCGCGTTTCTGCATAACGGCAATACATGCGCAACAAGTCTCCCGCAAAAAGTGCTGCTTCTTCGCCACCTGTACCTGCGCGGATTTCAAGAATCGTGTTTTTCTCATCCAAAGGATCTTTGGGAAGAAGAAGAAGTTTCAACTCATGCTCTATGCGAGGCAATTCCTCCTGAGCATTCCGAATTTCTTCTTGCGCCATATGGCGTATGTCAGGATCAGCATCCTGCAAAAGGAGACGGTTGTCTTCCATATCCTGAGCGAAGGCGCGATGACGGCGAAAAGCCTCAACCACATCACGCAAATCCGCATGAGCCTTGGTAAGCTTGCGATACTGTTCCTGGTCATTAAAAATTTCAGGTTGCGCCAGATCCTGCTCCAATTGCATATAGCGCTTTTCCAGCCCTTCCAACTTGGCAAACATGTCCGTCTCCATTGTATGCAGGCAAAGTGCACAGAGCACTTCTTGCCATTGGATCAGATTTTTTCGATTTTTTGATACTCTACCACATGCAAACGCTCTGGCGCGTCCGCCCCAAGCGCTTCTTTCAAAGCCACCAGCGCAACTTCCAATTGATCCCCCTGAGGCTCGCTGGTCGTCAGCATTTGCAAACCGAGTCCTGGTGCTTGCAACAAACGCGCAAAGACCCCATCGCCCAGACGCGCAGAAAAGCGGATCAATTCATATGCCAGTGCGCTAATGGGAATAATCAGCACGATTTTGAACAGCACCACAGCAATATGCTTGAGAAAAACCTGCTCTGGCGTCCAGATATACAGAAAAAGTGGCACAAGCATCGCGTGCAATATAATGGAAATAGCAATCACAAACAGTAGAAAGGTTGTGCCACAGCGAGGATGCAAATGACTCATGCGCGCAGCGCTGGCAACATCAACTTCCCCACCTCGCTCAAACGCATGGATAACTTTATGCTCGGCACCATGATACTGAAATACTCTGCGAATATCTGGCACAAAAGAAATCATCACAATATAAAGCACGAAGATGAGGCATTTGAACACACCATCCCAAAGATGGAAAGAAATACCATCCACACCACCTCCCAGGTTGAGCCATTGCATACCCAACGAAAGAAGATGTGGTGTCACAACAAACAAGACTATCGCCATGCACAGCGCCAAAAGCATGGTCAGCACAAGATGCCAGCCTTCAATTTTTTCCTGCTCACCTTCTGCCAGACGCTCCGCAGACGTATTCAGAGCCTTAACACCATTGACCAGCGTTTCCAGCAAAACAGGAAAGCCCCGCAAGAAGGGTTTTTGCAAAAAATTATCGCGCACAAGCGAAAACCAGGGGAAGCGTTCGGCAATGATCTGACCATTTGGCTGGCGTACAGCAAGCGCATACACATCACGATAGCGCATCATGATGCCTTCCATGACCGCCTGCCCCCCAATAGTCGGACAGGCACCACGCAAAAAAGCAACAGGCCAAAATGCCGCAGTACGGGCAATACGCCCTGCTGTACGCATGGCGTGCAATACTGATCACCGGAACGACCTTCCTGTTCCCCCTGGAAATTGTGTGCTCAAATCTTCAGGCAATAAAAACACAAAAGCCTCCCCGAAAACTTTCCGGGGAGGAGTCTGTGCTCAGGCAATAAAAACAATTACTTGCTTTCAAATTTTGCGTACTTCTTGCGGAAACGGTCAATACGTCCCGCCGTATCAAGAAAGCGCTGCTTACCAGTATAGAAAGGATGGCAAGCAGAACACACTTCCACATGCACATCTTCGCCCTTCGTGGAGAGCACCTGAACCTGGTTGCCGCACGCACATGAAATGGTGGCACTAAAACTTTTGGGATGAATATCTTTTTTCATGACTCTCTTACCTCACATATAGAGCAAATAAACATTGGGAACACGCATTCCCAAAGTGTGCTGGCACCCGCACAATATCTGTGTTGCCATTCCTTTTCGCAAAAACACTTTCACCTGTCCCTCACCCATCCCCGACAATCTCAGACTGAAACAGCACAAACAGGCTGCCCTCAGGGTGTTATGACAGAGAGACAGGCATCGCATGTTTCGAGTTCAAAACATCGCAACAGGAAATGCGCTAAAGGGTGCGTGAACGTACGCCTTTTGTTTTCTCTTGGCAAGAGGGAGAAATCGCTTTTCCTGACTTTTCTTGCGAATCCACCGGAATAACTATAGCATAATGGCATGAAGACCCCCAAAATCCGTCGAAACAGAGCCGATCAGCTCGTCTTTGAGCAAGGCCTTGCCGAAAGTCGCGAACAGGCAAAGCGTTTTATCATGGCAGGGCAGGTATACGTTTCTCTTTCTCCCCTCCCAGCAGTACGCGTGGATAAGCCAGGGCATCCCTACCCCAGCGATGCTCATTTTACGCTTACCGGACAGAATACCTTCGTCAGTCGGGGAGCCTATAAACTGCTCACAGCTCTCGAAACATTCGCACTGGACGTTCATGGCTTTATCTGTCTGGATGCGGGAGCTTCCACAGGAGGCTTTACAGACTGCCTCTTGCAGCACGGAGCAGCAAAAGTATACGCTGTGGATGTCGGACACGGTCAGCTTCACGAAAAACTTCAAAAAGACACACGGGTCATCAACCTGGAGCGCACCAATTTACGCACAGCGCCTCCAGAACTCATCCCCGAACAAGTGGATATTATTGTTGCCGATGTTTCCTTTATCTCCTTGACTCAGGTACTGCCTCCTTGTGTACGCTGGCTCAAAAATAACGGTCACCTTGTTACACTTATCAAACCACAATTTGAACTTGGTCCACATCAAACGGATAAAGGGGTTGTACGCGATGCGAACTTGCGCCAGATAGCTGTCGATAAAATCGTTCATTTTTGTGAAACCGATCTTGCGCTCCACCTCAAGGGAATAGAACCTGCCGCGATTAAAGGCCCTAAAGGCAATCAGGAATATCTTGCGTGGTTTTCAAGAAACACTGTAGCCTCTCAATAAAAAAATCTTTGTATCTCAAGCCTATAGCTTTTACATACCTTGCCGATACTATAGTATAATGCTGGCTTGGTCAGCACTTGCACTGCATAGCAGATACACTTGCTTACGGACCCCCAACACGGGCATGTCGTGATGAGATGATATGCCTCCAAATAGCAAACAAAAATAACTCCTTTTCTGCGCAGTTCACTTTGATAAGGGAGCTCTCCTCTTTATCAAAAGCAGTGTGAGTAAAACAAAAAGAGCCGGAATCTTCCGGTTCTTTTTGTTTCTCACTGAAACATCACGACTCTTCGCAGAACACTTCCCTGCGCAAACATTATTAGCTCTTTATATAGAAAAAAGAACAAGATTATTGTTGAGGAGTATTGCCACCATTCTCCTGTTTCTTTTCTGATGATTCCTGTGCTGCGGATTCTGGAGCAGAAGGAGAGTGTTTTGCCTTCCATGCCTCAACCGTCTTGAGAATATTTGTCGCGCGCTCGCGTGTTGTTTCCAGAAGTCCTTCAGAATGCTGGCGCATTTTGCCCACTTTCTCTTTCAGATCTCCACGCACGCCACGACTTTTCTCGCGCATTTCTTTCAGATGCCCTTCAGACTGGTGCTGAAGCTCCTCGGCTTTTTCTTTCATTTCCTGCACTTTCTGTGAGGCCACCTCTTTCCACTGAACAAAACGCTGCTCTGAATGAAGTCGAAAATCTTCTGTTTTTTCACGAACAGTGCCCGCTTTTTCTTTCAGATCTTCCAGCATTTCAGAAGAGCGCAACTGCTCTCCCCTATCTTTCAGATGCTCAGCCGCTTCGCGCATTTTCTCTTTTGTCTCACCCATCAGATCTTCAATCTGGCGATACAGATCTTCACTTTTTTTGCGCATATCTTCAGCCTTTACACTCAGCTCCTGGAAGAAATCCCGTAATGGCCCTTCCAGAGCTGGCATGTCTGGAGTGGGAAGAAGAATATCCTCTTCAATAATGCCATCTTCAATACGGCGAACCTCTTCTTCCCGCAAGGCACGTCGCAAGACTTTACCAATAAGCGTTTTTGGAAGTTCATCGCGAAATTCAAAAGAACGCGGCACCTTATAGTTGGCAAGACGGCTGCGACAGTACGCTGTCAGCTCTGCTCCCGTCATCTGCTCTCCCTGCTTGAGAACCACATAAGCCTTCAATACTTCACCACGGGAAGGATGTGGCACGCTCACCGCGACAGCATCGGCAATTTTGGGATGCTCATAGAGTATTTCGTCGATCTCACGCGGATAGACATTGTATCCACCCACAATGGCCATATCTTTTTTACGGTCAACAATAAAATAATATCCGTCTTCATCCCGATACGCCAAGTCACCCGTAAAAAGCCAGCCATCCCGCAAGGTTTGTGCTGTTTCTTCAGGATTGTTCCAATATCCCAGCATAACTTGAGGGCCGCGCACCACCAGCTCTCCTACCTCATTATCACCAATCACCTGCTCCCCTGTCTCCATATCCACAAGACGTGCTTCCGTAGCCGGAATGGGAACACCGATAGAACCAGATTTTTGCAGCCCATAAAGAGGATTGGCCAGCGCACAGGGGGAGGCTTCTGTCAGACCAAAACCTTCAGTGATGCGCGCTTTTGTCATTTCCTGAAAACGGCGCATCGCCTCCTGCGGGAAAGGCGCTGAACCCGAAATGCACAGCTCTATGCACGTCAGATCGTAGGAGGCGATGTCTTTTTGCTGCATAAGAGACATATAAACGGCAGGCGCACCAACAAAAAAGTTGGGACGGTACTTTTGAATGGTTCGCAATAAATCATGCGGCGTGTATCGCGGCACCGGAATAACCATGGCGGCATACAATGCAGGCAAAATGATATTACCAACAAGACCAAACACATGGAAGAAAGGCATAATACCCAGGAAACTGTCTTTTCTACTGCCCGCATCCCCTCCAATAACCGCTTGAAGTATCTGCATCTGCGCTGTCAGATTGGCATGGGTCAGCATCGCTCCCTTGGCAAAGCCTGTCGTTCCACCTGTGTACTGCAACAAGGCCAGGTCTTCTTCTGGCTTTTCAATCACAGCCGCATAGCGCTCGCGGGAAGCCATCACCTGTTTCCAGGAAAGAACTGTCGAGCCATTGTACGGCACTTCAGGAGAATGCCCTTCGCGACGCGCTTTCCAGGGCTGTAAAATATTCAATGGAAAAGCCAGACCATCAGCGATACGTGTCACGATTGCACATTCAAGATTCAGGTCTTTTTGTAAAGGCGCAATCTTTGGCCAGAGCAGATCCAGCGTAATCAGAAAGCGCGCACCAGAATCGGCGAAATGATGCGTCAGTTCCTTTTCCATATACAGGGGATTGGTCATGACAGCGGTCGCACCCGCCTTGAATACCCCCCAAAGCGCAATCATCGTTTGCGGGATATTGGGCAGCATAATAGCCACCCTGTCTCCATGCTCCACCCCAAGCCGGCGAAGAGAAGCGGCAAAGATTTCTGCTTTTTTCCGCAACTGGGCATAATTGAGACGATAGTTCTGAAAAAAGAGCGCACAGCGGGAAGGATACGCATCTGCGGCTTTATCCAAAACCTCCAAAAGCGATGCGGGGATAATGTGGATATTATCCGGTGTTCCAGCCCCTTCCGAATGACGCCACCATGCGGGACGGAAGACATTTACCTCAGAAATATTTTCCGGCACAAAAGATTGTTCTGTCATGCTTTTTCCATATCAGTAAGAAATAAGGAAACTAGAATGCCATTAATGTAAAACAAAGGCAAGAAAAACAGGAGGCTGCACCTACTTTTCCTCTCCAGAAAACCTCCCGACATTTCTTCCAAACTACCCTTAAAAATACTCATTTTGCAAAACCAACCCCATTATCTTTTCAAAACAAGTATTTTACCAGCATATACGAAGTCTTACCCCAAAAGCAACTTTGTCGCGCATAAAATCTTACTATATACGCAAGAAACGCCCGATTGTTTACGGGCGTTTCCATAGAATACCTGCCAGCCTAAAAGCTCACAGGTTGATTATCATGAGCAGTTCTTTTTAGGGATGATCTTTGAATTTGTTACCCGTGTGGGGCGAACCGCTATGGCAGGGAGTACAGTCCATCACGCCTTTCTGAATATCGGCGGACTGGCCTTTAGAGTGACATTCGCCACAGGCAGATACTGCTGGCTGTACAGCGAAAGTACCTTTGTATTTTTCGCCTTGTTCCATCTTGGCATTGAAAATTTCAGCGGCTTTCATGGCAACATCTGCAGTTATGCGACCGCAGCGTTCGCTCCGTTTTTTGCTGCTGTGCTCAACTTTGTGTTCATAACACCACTTCGCTACCGAAATATGACACAATACAGAGTCAGATTTATTGCTGGGGATATCTCCCTTGACTCCCTGAGCGGCATCACCAGGATTGTAGATAGGCAGCTTTGTCTGTTCATACCAGCGGAAAAGCTCATTCACCATGGGAGTACGCTCATTGCGCCCCCAAAAAAGTGCATATGCAGCCGCAGCCCCATAAAGAGCACCACAAATGGTACCCCAATCAGAAATGCCTCCCTTATTGGCTTCCAGCATGGCAAAGGGGAAGGTGTTATACGGCGCACCATACTTTTCACCCATCAAGCCAATGAGCGAATAGAATGCACCATAACCGCACGCATACCCTTTATACCAATAGCCCTCATATGCAACCGCAGCACATTCTTTGGGGTCCAGACGATGTGGTGTCCAGCCAAAGGCTCCACCCACCTGAGCGAAACGCTCTCCTTTTTGCGCAGCAGCTTCTGCCATGCCACCATCAGCCAATCCAAGCATGGCACTTCCTACTGCCAGCGTACCAAGACCACATAATAGACTGCGCCTATTACTATCCATAAATGAACCTCCTGATTATAAATCATTCCTCTTGGGAATCTCTTATCCCCAGATAACATAAAGAATGATTCCTGTTTTCATCGTATATTTTTTTACAAAAAAATCCAATACCCTTGAAGGAGCTTTGCCCTTTGCTGATCGCTTGTTGATATTTTTTTACAAAAAAATCTACTATCCCTCTGGACGAGCTGAAAGAAGAGCTTATTTTCTCAACGCAAAGAAGCCGCATTATAAATACGAGCAGATTTTTCCCAGGAGGATTAAGCATATGTCCAAAATTATCGGTATTGACCTTGGGACGACAAACTCTTGCGTTTACGTGATGGAAGGCAAGGACCCAAAATGTATCACGAATCCTGAAGGAGGACGCACCACACCATCTGTGGTTGCTTTCACCGACAAAGAACGTCTCGTTGGCGAGATTGCTAAACGCCAGGCTGTTACCAATCCCCAGCGTACTGTTTTCGCTATCAAGCGCCTTATGGGACGCAGATACGACACACCTGAAGTTTCACGCTGGAAAGAACATTCCCCGTATAGCATTGTCGACAGCCCCAATGGTGATGCCGTAGTTGAAGTAGATGGTCGCAGCTATAGCGCTCCTGAAGTTTCCGCCATGATTCTGGCAAAGCTCAAAGCTGATGCCGAAGCCTATCTTGGTGAAAGTGTTACCGAAGCTGTTATCACTGTTCCCGCCTACTTTAACGATGCCCAGCGTCAGGCCACCAAAGATGCCGGACGTATCGCAGGTCTTGAAGTAAAGCGTATCATTAACGAACCAACAGCCGCTTCTCTGGCTTATGGCTCAGATAAAAAGAGTAATGAAAAAATCGCCGTCTTTGACCTTGGCGGTGGTACTTTCGATATCTCCATATTGGAAGTGGGCGATAACGTTGTTGAAGTCCGTGCAACCAATGGCGACACCTTCCTTGGTGGTGAAGACTTCGACCAGCGCGTGATCGACCACCTTGTTGCAGAATTCAAACGCGAAACAGGTATTGACCTTGCTGCCGACAGCATGGCTTTGCAGCGCCTGAAAGAAGCTGCTGAAAAAGCCAAAAAAGAACTTTCTACCGCGATGGAAGCGGAAGTCAATCTTCCCTTTATCACCGCTGACCAGAATGGTCCCAAGCATTTGCTCATGAAAATCACCAGAGCAAAGCTGGAACAGCTTGTCGAAGATCTGGTAGAAAGAACAATAAGCCCCTGTACCAAAGCGCTGGCAGATGCTGGTCTGAGCGCGAAAGAGATTGATGAAGTCATTCTCGTAGGTGGTATGACCCGTATGCCACTGGTACAGAAAAAAGTGTCGGAAATTTTTGCTAAAGAACCCAATCGCTCTGTTAACCCTGATGAAGTTGTTGCCATGGGTGCGGCCATCCAGGGCGGCATTCTGACTGGTGAAGTTAAAGACGTTCTTTTGCTGGACGTTACTCCCCTGTCACTGGGTATTGAAACAATGGGTGGCGTGTTCACCAAACTGATTGATCGCAATACCACCATTCCTACACGCAAAAGCCAGGTATTTACAACAGCATCAGACAACCAGCCTTCAGTTTCCATTCATGTTCTGCAAGGCGAACGCCCCATGGCTTCTGACAACATGACACTGGCCAATTTTGACCTGACAGGTATCCCGCCAGCGCCACGTGGTCTGCCCCAGATTGAAGTATCTTTTGACATCGACGCCAATGGCATCGTGAACGTTTCTGCAAAAGACATGGGCACAGGCAAAGAGCAGTCCATCCAGATCACGGCCTCTTCCGGTCTTTCCGAAAGCGATATTCAGCGCCTTGTCCGTGAAGCAGAAAACCATGCTGGCGAAGACAAGAAAAAGCAGGAACTCATTGAAGCCCGCAACCATGCTGACAGTCTGATTTATGGCACAGAAAAATCCATGAGCGACCTTGGCGACAAGGTAGATGGCACCATGCGCAGCGATATTGAGGCAAAAATCAACTCTTTGCGTAAAATCATGGAAGCTGAAGACGTGGAAGCAATCAAGCGCGCCACCGATGACCTTGCCAAGACCTCTCACAAACTGGCAGAACAACTCTACCAGCAGCAGGCACAAAAAGGCGAACAGAGTGCCGAGGCTGCAAGCCAGGAAAGTTCCTCAAAGAATAATGATGATGTTGTGGATGCTGACTTCACAGAAGTAAAAAAATAAAATTATTCTCTTCTGCAATACTAAAAAGACTCTCCTCAGGGGGAGTCTTTTTAGTATTTGTTACGAAAATCTTTCTTTTCAAGACTTGCTTTTCTGACCAGTTATGCAGTAAAAAATACTGTCTGTCTGAGGATGCAGCACTTTTCCCATGTGCCTGTTTGCGCCTCAGCAATGGTAATACTCTTTACTCTGGGGATTTTCATATGTTCAAATATACTCACCCCTCTCGTTCTCTGGTACAACTCTGCCTGCTGTTACTCTGCCTGTTTTCGTTTGGGGGCTGTGTTTCACTGTCCTCATTTGACTGGCGAAATATCGGCAGCAAAGAACCTGCTGTATCAACTCCTGTTCTCAGGGAAGCTCGTGCAGCCTGGGAAGCAG
>CAMTOM010000008.1 GCA_947074125.1 uncultured Desulfovibrionaceae bacterium | reverse complement strand
CGTATTATTGCAGCTACTCTTTTAAAAAAAGAGCCTTCATTATGCCGGGGAGAAGCACCTTGAGGCTGCCACAAAAGAGGCTAACGTACTGCCTCACTCTGCCACACAGTAGATTTCATGCCTTCAATAATAAGAAATAGCAAAGCGAGCTTACGCCCGCTTTGTTTTCTTTCTTATTATCAAATTACTGTCGATACTGTTTCTATTCACAAACGCAAAAGCCAGGCTTCTGCGGCATCAATAAGCACTCGCGGTGTTGAGGCTCCTGCGGTCAGTCCCACACAGGAAAAACCTGAGAAAGCTTTTGCTTCAAGCTCGTCACAGCTCTCCACATGATATGCAGGTATCCCGCGTCCAGCCGCCACATCAGCCAAACGTCGCGTATTCCCGCTTTCACGTCCTCCCACAACAATCATGGCGTCAACGTTGGCAGCAATGGCATACGCTTCCTCCTGACGCAAGCGCGTCGCATCACAAATGGTTGCGAGCACGGGTGTGTCCGGAAAAGATCCTTCCACAGTATTGCGAATGACATCAAAGAGGTGTTTGTCCTGTGTGGTCTGTGAAGCCAGTACATAAGAAGCTTCTTTTGTGAGAGCCAGTGCGGTCAACTCTTCCAGACTGCCAAAAACATGGGCGCCACTATGGGCATAAGAAACAAGCCCCTGCACCTCTGGGTGATTGCGCTCACCAAAAAGAAGCAGTACCGCTCCGCGCGATGTGGCTTCAGCAATAGCAAGTTGTGCCTTTTTAACCTTGGGACAGGTAGCATCCACAATCTGTGCGCCAGTAGCGCGCACTTCCTCTTCCAGCTCACGCGGAATACCATGCGCACGAATAAGGACACAAAATGAGCTGTCCACGTCAGCAATATTCTGCATACAGCAAACACCTTGCGCGGCATAATCAGCCAATACCTGTGGATTATGAATAATAGGCCCCAAGGTACATATTGTCCTGCCAGAGGCATCTACCATAGCTTTATCAAGCTTTTGCAGAGCGAGACTCACTCCCATACAAAAACCCGCTGTCCGTGCGCGCACCGTTTTCACTCAATATTCTCCATACAGAGGACGTCGACTGGCTCGAAAATCACAGAAGCCAGCTCATCGTACATAATACCATTATGAAGATGGCAAAAGCTCCACAGGTTCTGTCAGCAAGAACTCTCCTGACTGAATCCAGCGCTTAAGCTCGTCAGCGACTTCCAGTGACATGCTCAAACTTGTCACAGGCACCGCTGTGGCTTTTTTGCCATCAATTTCTATCTCACCAGAAAGCAATTCTGAAAAAGGCACATGCGCCAGCACACGACCATTTCCATTGGGATAATCGTGCCCATAATCTTTAATTGGCATCAGAATATCGCTGTCATCCACACCTGTGAACCATGCCATTTCCTCATCCAGTACAGGAATTGGTATGCCAAGCCCCACAGCAAGTGTTATCCCATAACCACGGAAAGAAAGACCACGCAGATAGCGCGCCTGCATTCCTTTCAAGTCACCACGAACCATAATTGTACCCGAACCGGATAAGGGCAGGCCACGGTCTGTACGCTTGGGATTGGCAACATGCTGTGTGCCTGGCCCAAGGACATAACCAACGCCACCACCCAGGAAAATACGCGTTCCCAGACCTATGGTGCGAAACAGCGGATCATTAAGCAAAGGAGACAGTTTTCCCGCCGTCGCAAAATTCACATTGCGCATATGCGGACGCAAAGGCCCCATATAGGTATAAATGGTGCGCCCTGTGAGATTCACCGCAGCATTGTAGTTTTGATAGGCATTGCGCGGATTCAGCAACTGGGCATAGGGTATTTTGTCCAGCGTGACATCCCTGTCCAGCGTACGGCGTGGATAGCAATCCGTTCCGTAAGACTCAGCACGCAAACGCACACTTTTTCCCGCAACAAGATCTTCAATAACGTGGGCACCGCCATAGGGGAAAGCGCCAGGGTGTTCGGTATTGAGCGGGTCATCTTCCACAGTTTCGGTTGCCCCCAAATAGGCATCCACAGCGGCAAGACCTGCATAGCAGGGAACATCATTCAACCACACTTTTGTGGTGCGGATAAGCGGTGGTTCTGCCTGTCCAATATTGAACAGCAAACCAGAAGAACACATGGGCGAAAAAGTACCCGTTGTCACCACATCCACTTCATGAGCAGCCTGTTCCCTGCCCAGACGCCTGACAATATCAGTCATCTCCGCAGCGTTGACAACAACAGCTTTTCCAGAGCGAATACGCTCATTGATTTGCGCAATAGTTTTGCGCACTTTTTTCTGCGACATATCTTTTCCTTAACAACACAAGAGTGCTCACATGAAATACGCACATACATGCCTTTCCAGTGCAAGAAATACTATAGCGCAAGACACCCGCAAGGGACAAGCCGTAAAAGAATGAAAAAATAGAAAGAGCAGACCGTAAAAGCCTGCTCAAAAAATACATGAAGTCCCCAAAATCCCCTCAACGTCACAGAAGCATGGTATTTTCCAATAACGTCCCTAATTCCCTGCGCAGCAGATATAACAAGCGCAAACGCAGATTCTCACACCATATGGCGTGCTTGTTTACAAGGCCGTCATGGCAGCTTTCGCCGAGGCATGTTCTGGATCCATCTCAAGAGCCGCATAGAGAAGATCGCGAGCCTTATCCCTCTTGCCCCCCTTCATAAAGATAATACCCATATTGGAAGCTATTTCTGCTGCCTGACGTGGCAGGCGCGGATTCAGGGAAAGCGCACGATTCAGACATTCCTGCGCCTTGATAAAATCATGTCCATCGGAACAGGCAAGCGCCATATTATAAAAGAGCAAGGCATCATCTGTGACAAATTTGGCCACTTTGGCGTATTCTGCCAGCGCCTCGCGCCATTTCCCCTGACGCCGTAACAAAAGCCCCAAGGATGTTACCACAGGCACATCATCACGATTCAAAAAACTCGCCTTTAATTCCAGAGCACGTCGCAAAAAACGCTCTGCGGCAACAGCATCCGTCTCCATACATGTCATCGCCGCGCGCTGGGCAACAGCACCCGCATATGCCATTCCTTCCCGTGTCACCGCAGCCAGAGCCGAGCTCAGGTATTCCCTTGCCTTGCCCATTTGCCCCAAACTCAGGGCAACTTCTCCCATTTTCATCTTTCTGTCAGTATTCAGGGGCGAAAGAGCATCCAGACGGCACAAAATCTCCAGATGTTTTTTATTTTCTCCCATAAAAGCATACATATCTGCCAGTTTTTGCAAAGGAGTCAAATAGGTCGGCGCACTACGGCACGCTTCTTCATAGGCATTGCGCGCCTTCTCATAATCTCCCATCATACGAAAACAGTCACCGACTATCATAAAGACTGCCGCAGAATCAGACTTGATCTGCACAGCCTGCTTGCATATCTCAAGAGCAAGCTGCGGTTCTTCCTGATCAAGGAGAGTATGCGCCATATCTAAAAGCTGACCGAATTTCCCCAATGGTCTGATCACATAGGCCATTTTCTCAAGAAGACCGACAACAGAAATGGGCTTCACGATAATGCTTTTTGCACCAAGCTCCTGAAAAAACACAACCTTTTGCTGTTCTGTTTCTTCGGTGAGAATAATGATTCTGGCTTCAGGAAAGGTGCGCTCTACCTGCTCAACAAGCACGGCATTTTCTTTACCATCAATGGTGCGCTCCATCAAAACCAGCGGGCTTTTCTGCTGGCACAGCGAACGCAACACCCGCAAAAGCTCCCCTGGCTCACAGGGCATGGCATGAACGTCAGGATCCACATTCAGGTATTTTGACAGCGCCTGTCGTAACAGCGCCCGCAAATCACGATCTTGTGAAACGTAAACAATATGGCCACGCCCATATAAAAAGTTGGTGATAATGGATTCCAGCTCACCAATTTTCCCTTGTGACGACTGTACCTCATCCATACAAACCTCCTCACCCCAGCAGACAATATCTTTTCAGAAGCTGTTTTTTGAAACAAAATCACGCGCCTTCGGCTGAAAAGAAAGAACCTGTCGCGCAGCAAACAAAGATAAAGCAAGAGATTGCTTACACTTAAGAAGATATTCAAAACAGCTATATCGGCAAAATAAAAGGGAATAATAGAAGTATCGAGGCAATAAGGCAACAAAAAACAATCAAATCTTTCAAATAAATAATGCAAATTTCCTCAAGCAAAAAAAGATCACAAACAAAAGAGCCTGAAAGAATCACCTTCAGGCTCATAGTGTCCATAATCCCAAAAAACTATTACACCTCAAACAAGGCTACACAAAGGCATTAATCACCCTCACGCATCGCCTCACTGAAACGCTCTTTTAAGGCTGAAAGTTTTGTCAAAGCATCTGTGAGCTGTGCCGCACGCTCCTTCTCTTTACGAACAACGTCCTCAGGCGCACGCTGTACAAAGCTCTCATTCGCCAGTTTGCGCCCCACATTCTCACGCTCTTTTTCCAGCTTCGCCATTTCCTTTTCCAGTCGCGCAAGCTCGCTCTCCAAATCCACAGCCCCCGCAAGAGGCACAATGACCTGACAGCCACGCACCACATGAAAAGCAGAAGCCTTCGGCGCCTGCACATCCGCCCCAATGCGCAGCGACTCCAGTCGCGCCAGACTGAGAATCATCTGCCGCGCAGACTCCAAAACCTGCGCCTGTGCGTCATCTTCAGGATGCAACAGAACATTCAAACGTACCGATGGACTGATTCCCAGCTCTGCACGAATCGTACGTACCGCAACAATAACCTCCTGAATGCATTCCATACGAGAAGCGTCTTCAGGACGCACGCAAGCAGGACGCATCTGGGGATAAGGCTCCCGTGCCAGATCCTGACCACTCCCTTCGGGGAGAGCCTGCCATATTTCTGCTGTTACAAAAGGCATCATGGGGTGCAGCAAGGTCAAGAGTTCGCGCAATGTCACCCACAACACATACTGCGCTGTCTGACGTGTCGCATCTGACTGCATGTCAGGCTTGATCAACTCCAGATACCAGTCACAAAACTCATTCCAGAGGAATTTGTAAGCAAGCTGTGCTGCCTCATCAAAGCGATACGCACCCGTAGGCGATGAGATTGTTTCTCCCTGAGCATTGGTAGACTTGCCATCCAGAGCCAGATTCATTTGTTCTTTGGCAATTTCAAGGCGATGCAGTATCCAGCGATGATGCACGCCTTCCACCCTGTCCAAATCCACAGGCGGTGGGACATTCTGCGGCAGATTCATCAAGGCAAAGCGTGCGGCATTCCAGAGCTTGTTGACAAAATGTCTGCTCCCCTCAATCCGGTCTTCAGAAAGGCGGATATCACGTCCCATCGCCGCAAAACTTGTCAGGGTAAAGCGCAAGGCATCACAGCCATAAGAATCAATCATAGCCAGTGGATCAATGACATTACCAAGTGACTTTGACATTTTACGACCAGAGGCGTCACGAACCAGAGCATGCAGGTAGACATGATGAAAAGGCACCTGCCCCATAAAATGGGTTCCCATCATCATCATGCGAGCTACCCAGAAAAACAGGATGTCAAAACCCGTCACCAAAACTGCCGTTGGATAATATTTTGCCAGTTCTTTGCTTTGTTCTGGCCAGCCCATGGTAGAAAAAGGCCAGAGCGCAGAACTGAACCACGTATCCAGCACGTCTTCATCCTGTTCCAAACGCGCACTAGCACAGGCACTGCATTGCTGCGGCGCTTCTTCTGCGACAATCAACTGTCCGCAATCAGCGCATGTCCATGCGGGTATGCGATGCCCCCACCATATCTGGCGGCTGATACACCAATCCCGAATGGTATCCAGCCAGTGATAGTAGGTTTTCAGCCATGTTGCGGGAAAAATTTCAGTCGTACCATCAGGACAGTTGGCAACAGTCGCAGAATTCTCAGGAACTGCCTTGCGTGCCCGCTCCGCCATTGCTGTTGCCCGCACAAACCACTGCATGGAAACATGTGGCTCCACAACGGTATGACAGCGATAGCAATGCCCAACGGCATGTTCAATGTCTTCCACAAGAACCATATCGCCAGCGGCATCAATATCTGCCACAATACGATTGCGGCATTCCATTTTTTCCAGCCCCGCGTATGTTCCTGCCTCGGACATCATAATGCCATTTTCATCAATGACCTGAAGAAATTCCAGATTATGTGTCTTTCCCAATGCCCAGTCATTATGGTCATGACAGGGCGTCACTTTGAGCGCGCCTGTACCAAATTCCCTGTCTACATAGCGATCCGCAATAATAGGAATCTCGCGCCCCAAAACAGGTACACGCGCCGTCTTGCCAATAAATGCCGTGTAGCGTTCATCTTCAGGATGTACACAAATGGCAGTATCGCCAGGAATGGTTTCGGGGCGCGTTGTTGCCACCACAACAGAACCGCTCCTATCACTCAAATGATAGCGCACATGCCATAAATGGCTTTTGCTCGTCTCGTGTTCCACCTCATCATCCGCCAATGCGGTATGGCAGCGAGAACACCAGTTAATAATATATTTGCCCCTATAAATGAGGTCTTCATTATACAGGCTCACAAACACTTTGCGCACAGCCTGAGAAAGCCCTTCATCCATGGTAAAGCGCAGGCGATCCCAATCCACAGACGCCCCAAGAGATCTGATCTGCTTCAGAATGCGTCCGCCATAATCTTCACGCCATTCCCAAACCTTCTCCACAAACTTTTCCCGCCCAAGATCACGGCGTCCCAGGCCTTCTTTCGCCAGCATACGCTCAACGACATTCTGCGTGGCAATACCTGCATGGTCAGTACCAGGAATCCAGAGAACATTTTTCCCTTTCTGTCGCGCATGACGGCACAATACATCAATCAGGGTCAAATTGAGCGCATGTCCCATATGCAACATTTCCGTGACATTTGGAGGGGGAATCACAATAGCATAGGGCTCCCCTGGAGCGTCAGGGCCTGCATGAAAGGTTTTATTTTCTTCCCAGTGGGCACGCCACCGAGCCTCCACATCACGTGGTTCATATCCTTTGGGAAGCGCGTTCTCCGCCATAGTTGCTTTCTCCAGAAAAGGGGGGAATACTGTGGGGAGCTTTCACACCCCGGAAATACATCATGCCAGAAAAAAAACTCTACATACTTTGGGACGAAACCCATATCTGGGGCCTCATGGCCTTACGCGCTGTTCGCGCCCTGGGATTGCCCTGCCGTCTGATTAAGGCCACAGAAATAACTCAGGGACTCCTTTCTTGCAAGCCACCTGCCATGCTGCTCATTCCTGGCGGTAGCGCCCGCCTTAAAGCGCGAGCGCTGGGCACAACAGGAATGCGCAACATACAGGAGTATGTCGCCAAAGGAGGCTACTATCTTGGCTTTTGCGGTGGCGCAGGTTTTGCCCTCTCAGAAAAAAAAGAACACAGCATTACTCTTGGCCTATGCCCCTGGACACGGGCTGCCTGTAATGACCGCTTGCAACACCTCGTTTCAGGGCACGTTCATGTTCACACCAGCCCCAACCCGCTTGTACCTCACTTCGCAGAGACTCCCCAGGCTCCCATGACACCTTCTTTGCCCGTATGGTGGCCTGGACGCTTCGCCGTACAGCCTCCACAAGGGAAAACATACCGCCCCGTAGAGCCTCTTGCAACATACGCCATACCTGATGCAGATTTCTGGGTTGCCGACCTGCCGCTTCACTCTGTCCCCCAGCACATTTTTGAAACATGGAAGACACTGCACGGGGTTAATCTTTCCGCAGATTTTCTGGCTGACCAACCTCTTATTATTTCTGGCAGTCATGGAGATGGAACCTATATTCTCAGCTACTCGCATCTGGAAACCCCACACTCTCCCGATGCGAACCACTGGCTCTGCCATATATTCAATCATGCGGGCTTCCCGCAAACAGCAGAAAAGATACCTGATTGGGAACTGGATACCATCCCCAACACATGGGAACACATATACGAAAATAACGCGCTCTATCACGCCATACAGGAATTACATACCCTGCTGACAATGGGTGAGCAGCACAACCTGCTCTTCAAGCGTACCCCGTGGCTTATGGGATGGCGGGCTGGCATTCCAGGTGCCGCACTCAATAATTTACGGGCAACCCTGCACACCACACTCAGCACAATCCCCACAGGGGCCACATACGCCTATTGGCACAAACACCGTGCAGCATTTGAAACTACATTTGGCCTTTTCCGTGAAGGCGCAGAAGACTATCTACTTGCAGAACGCCTGGCGACCACACTTTCTCCTTCTCTTCCCAGCATTATCAGCTCAAAGGCTCTGCGAAATCAGCGAGAAGCACTCTTTGGGCATCCCATGAATGGCGGGGGACTTATTGGCGAGCTTATCCAGATAGCGGATGAACTTGTTTACCTCTCCGAGACACAATAAGAAACAGAACAAAAGACACAACCCCAAGACATACCCCAAAGCACACTCACTCCAGAACACAGGATTCCCTCAAAAATCGCGGACGA
This sequence comes from uncultured Desulfovibrionaceae bacterium, assembly GCA_947074125.1. Taxonomy (GTDB): domain Bacteria; phylum Desulfobacterota; class Desulfovibrionia; order Desulfovibrionales; family Desulfovibrionaceae; genus JAQVCS01. Next base: position 6,079 of record CAMTOM010000008.1, on the reverse strand, counting down.
ACCCTTTATGGGGGTGCAGGGGATTCAATTCCCTGCCAGGGGGCTTGGGGGACAGCGTCCACCAAGATCATTCGCCCCCCCTTTCACAACGAATGTATAAGCTTGGGGGACAGCGTCCACCAACACATCCACACACCCTCCTCACTCACCGCAATGTGTTCCACGCCCAAACCGCCTGCCCCAACGAAATACCTCCGTCTCCGGTGGGCAGTGCCTTATGCGTCAAGACAGACAGACCATGCGCCTTGAGAAAGCGGGATGTGAGCAAGGCCATTGTCATATTCTGAAAAACACCGCCAGAAAGCGCTATTTGCGAAACATTGCTTTTGTGGGCTGCACGCGCTGCCATTGCGGCAAAAGCCCATGACAGACTCACATGAAACATACGCGCCACATCAGCGACTGCTGTGCCCGCACAGTATTCTGCGGCCAATGTGCTGAACAAATGCCAGACATCCAGACATTCACATTCACCTGCGATCACAGGAATGTCTTTTATGAGAGGAGCGTATGCCGCATGGGCTGCTGTGCTCCCAGCTTCTTCCTGAGCACGCAAATATGCCAGCCATTCCCTTCCCTGTGCGGCTTCAAGGCGGACAGCCCCCTGCCCTTCATATGTGGTATGCAAACACAGTCCAAGCGTAGCGGCAAGCGCATCAAACAAACGCCCGCAACTCGATGTCAGCGGCGTATTGATATTCTTTTGCAAAGCAGCGTGCAACAGAGGCAATACTTTTTCATGCGCCGTCCTCCAAGAACATTTATTTTCTGGCATACGCACATCAGCAAGCACACATAATGTTTCCGCCAGCCGCCACGGCTCCCGAATGGCCTTCTCGCCGCCTGCGAGAGGGAAAGGGCGCAAGCTCCCCATACGCTGGTAGCGCGCCTCTGACATATCAAGCCATAATAATTCCCCACCCCAAATGGTGCCGTCATCCCCCAAACCTGTACCATCCAAAACAAGCGCCAGCGCTGGAGTCGCACAGTTATTCTCTGCAAGCACACTCGCAGCATGTGCTACATGGTGCTGCACACGCACCAGGGGAATATTTTCCCCTTGTGAACGTGCGTTCGCGTAGCGACTGGACAGAAAATCTGGATGCCTGTCACAAGCGAGCATTGTCGGGCGTATTTCCAAAAGAGATTCCAAATGCGTGACGGTTTCTTCAAAAAAGGCGAGCGTTGCGGGATTTTCCATATCTCCAATATGCTGCCCTACAAAAGCTTCACGCCCGCGATTGATACAGGGAGTCACTTTAAGCCCCGCGCCACAGCCCAGTACGCAGGGGAGCAAAGAATCCTTTTTTGCGCCTGATATAGCAAACGACATGCCAAAAGGTGGCATCACCTGTTCAGACAAAAATACAGGACGGGGAACATAGCCGCGCGCCCGCCTGAAAAAGACATTTTCCTCAATTCCCGCAGCGAGCACACTGTCATCCACGCGCACCAAAATATCACGATCATGCAGCAAAAAAGCATCCGCCGCATACGCAAGACGCCGCAAAGCTTCACGATTTCCCAAACATAAGGGCTCACCCGCCGCATTGCCTGATGTCATAATGAGCGCCGGCACCACATCGGCAGATGCGCCCTGCTGACAGGTTTGCGTATAATGAGCAAAAAGAGCCACATGCAAAGGACTGTTAGGCAACATAATCCCCAAACGCAAGGCATCGGGAGCAATAGAATGCGGCAGGTGCGCTTTGGCAGACAGCCTCACCCCTTTTTTAGGCTCACAAAGCACAATAGGCTTTTCTGGAGAACACAATAAAGCTTCCTCACGAGGCGAAAGCTCTACCAATTCCCGCGCTGCCGCCACATCTGCCAGCATCACAGCAAAAGGCTTGTGAGGCCTGTGCTTACGCTCACGCAACAGAGCCACAGTGCTTTCATTGCGAGCATCTGCTGCCAAAAGAAAACCACCAACACCTTTAATGGCAACAATATGCCCTTCACGCAATAGTGCCGCTGTGCGACGCAATACCCGCTGCGAAAGCGCATCTACAGAAGCTTCAGAAGAGACATAATCGTTTCGTGACAATTCTGTTTCCTCTAGCAAGTTGCCTGCATTATCTTTTTCTACAAGCCACAGACGTGGTCCGCACACTGAACAGGCATTTGGCTGGGCATGAAAACGCCTGTCGAGCGGATTTTCATACTCTACTGCGCACTCAGAGCACATAGGAAAACAACTCATGGACGTCGTTGCCCTGTCATAAGGGATAGAACGGGTAATAGTATAACGAGGCCCACAATTGGTACAGTTTGTGAAAGGATACAGGTAACGCCGATTATGCGGATCATGCATGTCGGCACTGCACTCAGAACACAGCCCCATATCAGGGCTTACCAAAACACTATGCCCGCTCTTACCGCGACTGGGTACAATAATGAAAAGCGTCTCATCCGCACAAAGAGGCATTTCCGAGCTTTCGCAAAAGACAATACGCGCCAGCGGAGGCGCACTCTCCCGCAACACGCTGGAAAAAGAATCCAGCATCGCCTCCTCACCCTGAACCTCAATACGCACTCCTTCCGAAGTATTCCCCACATGTCCTGTGAGATGATGCCTGAGGGCTTCACGATACACAAAGGGACGAAAACCAACCCCCTGCACCTGCCCGCCCACAAGAAATAAACGTCGCATCAACATAATTTCTGCTTTTTCCTTTTATGCCCTGGGTGCATATCTCTCTAAATTTAAGGATGCCTCGCAGCACATAATAACTATTTTTCTGACGTGACTCTGATAACATGTTCTCCGTCTAAAATATATAGTTTGGCTTTTTTATGGTTGCCATACAAAAATGCACTTCGCCAGATAAAGAAAATAGCACACAAAAACAAGATCTTACCTCAAAAACGATAGCCAATATCAGGCTTGTTTATGCGAAGTGATGCGCTTTTTATCTTGTCTTGTCAGCGCTTTTCTGATAGTGCAACCAGACCCCTTTTTGAAGGGAATTTTGTTTGGAGGCTAAAGGGAATTATGGCAAACATGGAAACCGGGCACGATCTTGACTTTAACTTTGAAAATGAGCTTGAAAACTATCTAAACACCGATTGCAGCGATCTTGAAGAAGGGTCTATTGTCAAGGGTGTTGTCGTCAGCATTGATAACGACAATATCCTCGTTGACGTAAACTTCAAATCAGAAGGGCAGATCCCCACTAGCGAATTTCGGGATCCCTCCGGCAATGTTGCCGTGGCTGTTGGCGATAAGGTAGACGTTTTTGTTGTACGCAAGAACGAACAGGAAGGCTCCATTACTCTTTCTTTCGAGAAAGCCAAACGCATGCAGCTCTTCGACCAGCTCGAAGAGGTTCAGGACAACAACAGCATCATCAAAGGCCATATTGTCCGCCGCATCAAAGGCGGCTACACTGTTGACCTGTGCGGCATCGAGGCTTTTCTGCCTGGCTCCCACGTTGATTTGCGCCCCGTTCCCGACATGGACGCCCTCGTCAATCAGGAATTTGAATTCCGTATCCTGAAGATCAACCGTCGTCGCAGCAATGTTATTGTTTCTCGCCGCGTGCTGCTTGAAGAAGAACGCGATTCCAAGCGTCAGGATCTGCTTTCCACTCTTGAAGAAGGCCAGATCGTCACAGGCAAAGCGAAAAATATCACCGACTACGGCGTTTTTGTTGATCTGGGCGGGCTTGACGGTCTGCTGCACATCACAGACATGAGCTGGAAGCGCATCCGTCACCCCAAAGAAATGATTACCCTCGGTCAGGAACTGGAACTCAAAGTTCTTTCCTTTGACCGTGAAAACAACAAAGTTTCGCTTGGTCTCAAACAGCTCGTTTCCGACCCCTGGCAGGATATTACCGATCGCTTCCCTGTCAACGCAAAATACACCGGCAAAGTCACCAATCTTGTGGACTACGGTGCTTTTGTTGAACTGGAATCCGGCGTCGAAGGTCTGGTTCATATCACAGAAATGTCCTGGACACGCAAATTGCGCCACCCCTCCCAGATGGTCAAAGTCGGCGATGAAGTCGAAGTTATCATCCTTGGTGTAGACGGCGAAAAGAAACGCATTTCCCTTGGCATGAAACAAGTACGCCCCAATCCTTGGGAACTGGTTGCCGAACGCTATCCTGAAGGCACCATCCTGGAAGGCGTTATCAAGAACATCACCGAATTTGGCATGTTCATCGGCATTGAAGATGGCATTGATGGCCTGATCCATGTTGCCGATATCTCCTGGACGAAAAAAGTACGCCACCCCAGCGAAATCTATAAAGTTGGTGATGTTGTTCAGGCAAAAGTACTTACCGTCAATCAGGAAAGTGAGAAATTTGCTCTGGGTATCAAACAGCTTACCGAAGATCCCTGGGCACATGTTCCCGCAACCTATCCTGTGGGCTGCACAGTGAAAGGCCTTATTACCAATATCACTGACTTTGGCCTCTTTGTCGAAGTGGAAGAAGGCATCGAAGGCCTTGTTCACGTAACCGAATTGAATGGCAAAAAACCCAAGGGTGCCACCGAAACCTTCAAGGAAGGTCAGGAAATTCAGGCAAAAGTCATTCATGTGAGCGCTGAAGAACGTCGCCTCGGTCTCTCTATCAAGCAGATCAGAGACGAAGAAGAACGCCGCAAGCCCAAAGAATTCCATTCCGGACCACAGGAAAGCGGTCTGAACCTGGGTGAATTGCTCAAGCAAGCCAGCGAAGAAAACGAAGATCACGCATAAGATCTGCACACAGACATCACACAAGAGGTCGGAATATCTTCCGGCCTCTTTTTTATCGGGCAGACTCCATATATAAAGCCAACAATAGTCACACATAAAATCACACACGCCACTTCAAGACATTTACGCCAACTAACACACAATGGTTGCCCGCCAAAAAACATTTGACTATTTTTTTAATCTATCCGCACGTTTATCTTCTTGACAATTGTTATCAAAGAACAGAACAATAAGACATCAACGAGAGGTATTGCCCTCACAGACGATCTCAGGAGATTTTATGTCTACCCCCCTCAGTCTGCATCCCGAAGATACTTCCGAGAAAACCACTTCTCCTGCCCCCGATACCGACACTTCCCCTCTCTCACTGCACTTACAATCCACAAAAGAGGATGCAGCACCATGCTGTCCCCTGCACGCCATCCCACCCAAGGTATGGGAAGAATGGCTTTTGCAGCGTAAGCCGTGGTACAAGCGCCATCCCTTTCTCTTCTGGGGCACTCTTCTTCTGCTTGTGCTTATCCTGATTCCTTTGCTTCTCTTTCAAGACGATACCTCATCATCAGGCTTAAGCAGCGAAGACTCCATCGCCGTCGTGCGTATAAGCGGCGTTATCAGTGATACACGCTCTTTACTCAAATGGATTGAAAAAATAGAGAAACATGAACCCACCAAAGGCGTCTTGCTGCGTGTGGACTCCCCCGGTGGCGGTGCTGCTGCTTCACAAGAAATCTATACTGTCTTGCGGCAGTTGAATACCAAGAAGCCCGTTGTTGCTTCTATGGGTTCTGTGGCCGCTTCTGGCGGTCTGATGGTCAGCATGGCGGCACGTTATATTTATGCCAACCCCTCCACAACCACAGGTTCTATTGGCGTACGTATGGACATCCCCCAAATGCAGGGACTCATGAACAAACTGGGGCTGGGCAGCCAAACCCTGACGACGGGTCCGTATAAAGATGCCGGCTCATCAATGCGTCCTCTTGATAAAGAAGAGAGAGCCTACTTTGAAGGTGTGCTCAAGGATATGCATGAACAGTTCATTGATATTATTGTTGAAGGGAGAAACCTCCCCCGCGAACAGGTGGCACAACTCGCCAATGGAAAAATCTATACAGGACGCGAAGCCCAGAAACTCAAGCTGGTCGATGCTCTTGGAGGACAACACGATGCTCTCGCATACCTGCGTGAGCTAACGAACCTTCCAGCCAGCGCGCCCGTGAAAGAACGTCCTCAAAAAAATAAATACCTCAGAGAACTCATGGAAAACACATTGGGTATTGATCTCGGACAACTCAGCATAGCGGAACCATTACCAGCATTCCGACTGGGCTATTAAGCATTTTCATAATTTATATAATTTCCCCG
>CAMTOM010000007.1 GCA_947074125.1 uncultured Desulfovibrionaceae bacterium | reverse complement strand
CGGGGAAGCCTGAGGAGTGACACATGACACCGACAGGAAGGAAAGTGAACACATTATCAGGGATGGGGTCTTAAAACACGAACAACTAACAATGGACTACATTACCGTTAAACCACAACCGCTAATAGAATATTTCCCTATAACCTATTTATATTGCCATACTGTAAAATGGTAGTCTTCTCTCGCCTTCTCACAAGTGAACACATAATCGCTATCAGGACAGATGCTGCCTGAATGCCTGTTGTAAATGCCTGCCAAAGATTTCCAGTTCTGTGATAAATTCTGGTCGGCATTCTTGCAGCGTTTTTGTTATTGCCAAATCTTCTGCCTGGTAGAAAGGTGCTAACTTTTCTCTGGCAAAAGCCTTCCCTGTCTCTGTTAAACATATCCGCAACTCTCGCTTTTGACCAGGAATGCTCTGCAAAGTCAGATAACCAGCAGCTTCACATTCCTTAATAATGGTATTGAGCGTTGTTCGCGGAATAAGCCACTCTTCACAAATACTTTTCTGGGTATGAACCTGACCATCATCCAGAGCATACAACAAAACCAGCATGTTATATGACACTCCCGCATCTTTTTTGGCTATAGAGTCATACAGACCATCAATACAGTTTATCGCCAGCATAATGCGCCGCATATATTCTCTCTTCTGCTCCATGCACATTTTCACACCTCAAAAATCCGAATTCGGATTTATATCTAGTCCGAATTCGGATTTTAGTCAACAACATTTTACCTCATGCGATAAAGAGCAGCGAGCAACCCAGTGATGGCACACCAAGAACGAATAGCAAGAAAAATAAGAGAAAGAGAAAAAAGTAAGGCGACACGGAAGAAGAAGGGAGGCGAGAAAGAAGTCGTAAGCATGACGGATACGAAGGACAAAGATGGCACCCGTGGTACATACAGCATAGAGCACAGGCCACGTCAACAAACGCACCTGAAGCAACAAGTCATGACGCAAAAGCGCTTCTGTGCCATACTGAATAAAAAGGGAAGCCGGAACAAAGCAGGCAAATTGCAGTAAAAAACGCTGGAAAATATTGGCAGCAACCAGACGCTCAGGAAGATTTCCTTCGTGTGAAGTCTGCACACACCAGTGCTTCAACGTCTCAAGATAACGGTTCTGGCGTAAACGAAGAGCACGCTCACACCAGGCTCCCAAATACGCACAGGCTCCGGCAAAAATCAAAGGGAGCATATAAGGAGAAGGAGAAGGCCACTGATAGCGAAGGGCTATGGGCAAAAGAAGCAGAAACGAAAATGAAGCTTGAGGCGAAACCACAGATCCCAGAGGGATACTATCCAGCCAGAGCAGCTCAAAGACAATTCCCAGCGGAATAACCAGATGCCACTGCCCTGTCACCACTCCAGCAATCAGCGCCAGAAAAAGAGGCCGCTCCAGCATCCCCAACTGCAAGGAGTATCGAACTGTACCACTCAGCGCAAAAAAAAAGCGTACAATACGGATGTGCCCAAGAGTTCAAAAAATCCTGACATCACTACCTCTGAAAATTTCTGTGGGAACACAACGAAAATCGAATTCAACATTTTCATTCCGAAGCTGACGCAAAATCTGAAGCTCACTTTCAGAAACAGCAATATGTGGCAAAAGCTGCTGTTTCCCAGAGGCATAATGCAAATTGCCCACGTTCAATACAGGAATCTGCACACCCGCCTGAAAAGCCTTATAGACATCAGAACAGTCTGCAAAAAGCACGAAGGTACTATCACCACACGTCTGCAACATTTCAGGCAGCGCCGTAACGCACGCAAAATGGGCAGCCACATCATAGGGAATGGCAAGCTCGACAATCTGCTGTCGTAAAGCATCTCCAGCAAGATCATCATTGGCCACCACAAGGTGACGTGCTCCAGTATACGGGAGCCACCCCTCAATGACCTGCCCATGCACCAGCCTGTTATCTACCCGAAACCAGACCATGATGCCGCCTTATTTGTTTTTCAACATGGAACCCGCAACGACAATACCACTCTTGCCCGCATCGCCAGCAAGAGTTGCCAATTCGTCAAGGGGTTTTGTTCTGGATGAAAACACTTTGAGAACCATCGGGAGATTCACTCCCGTTACCACTTCCACATGATGCGTCGACAGAAGCGAAAGCGCCAGATTGGTAGGCGTACCTCCAAACATGTCTGTCAAAATGATCACGCCAGCCCCCTTGTCGAGACGGCGGGCAGCATCCGTCAGACGCGCCACTGTTTCATTGACATCCAAGGCCACATCAACGCTAATGGAAGTACAATCCTGCAATGGCCCTAAAATAAATTCCGCCATACGCAAAATAGCAGAACCATAATCTGCGTGCGCAACCACAATAATGCCCACGCTCTGCTTTGTATCACCCATGCTCAGTCCTTCTTCCAGGCATCAGCCCAAGTCAAAATGACGATGCTCCAAACTGACAGGATAGCCGTCATGCATCAGCAAGGCCGAAAGCTCTTCAGCCATGGCAACAGAGCGATGACGCCCACCAGTACAGCCAATAGCTACAGTTACACGATAACGCCCTTCTGCTTCCACACGCGGCAACAGATCCTGTAGAAAATCCATGAACTTTTCTTTAAACATTTTTGCCGAATCATCCGCAAAGACGTAGTCTGCCACCGCCTTGTCCCTGCCCGAAAGAGGACGTAGCCCCTCAATAAAATAAGGGTTTGGCAGGAAGCGCATGTCAAACACATAGTCCGCTTCCCGTGGCACACCGTACTTGAAACCGAAAGAAACAATATGGACATGCAGTGTATGCGGTGCTTCCCTCTGGCTCCATTGTTGCTGTATGGCGCGGCGTAAATCATGAATGGAAAAATTTGAAGTATCCAGTGTCGTATTTGCCATTTTACGCACACCATCAAGACGCTGCATTTCAGCATTTATCGCGGCTTCAAGACCTATCCCCTCACGCTCCAAAGGATGTGGTCTGCGTGTCGTGGCATAACGACGCACTAGCTCCTGAACTTCCGCCTCCAGAAAAAGAAGATCAGGACGGATTCCCTGTCCTGCCAGCTTTTCCAGAACCTGTATGATTTCATGCGTAAAGTTTTCCTGACGCATGTCCATCCCCAGGGCAATACCCCGAAAATGGCGCATGGAGGGCTTTTCCATCATGGCGATCATCTCTGGCACAAGATTCGCCGGAAGACCATCCACAGTAAAATACCCCAAATCTTCAAACACGCGCAAAGCCGTACTTTTTCCTGCACCAGAAATACCCGTGACAATACGCACATCAACATCGGCTACAATATAGCCAGCAAGTGATGCTGCTTGATGTGCGCTTTTCGCCGCATCATCTTTCAGAACCTGTATGTCATGAGAAGTATCTGAACGGGCAGGCATACCAACTCCAAGGGCGTGCCCCCGTTAGGACACGCCCCCAAATGTTTTGTATTTATACTACAGGATCTATCAAACCATAATGATCGTTGTTTTCCCTGTAGACAACGTTAATTCGTGCCGTATCAGCATGAAGGAATACGAGAAAATCACTTCTTATTTTTTCAAGATGCGCGATCGCCTCATCAAGAGACATGGGTTTGGGTATAAAGCGTTCCGTACCCACAACCTGCGAAGCTTCTTTTTCAGGAGCTTCATCAAAAGCATAGGTAAACACATCTACATCGGCATCACGAGAGCGACGACGCTGCTCTTTATTCCGCGATACATGCTTTTTAACCTGTGATTCCAGCTTATCATTAACAAGGTCAATGGAAGAATACATCTCCCCCGAAGTTTCAGAAGCATTCAAATGCAGCCCTTCTCCCACCATGGTCACTTCACATCTATGGCGAAATTTATCCACAGTGAGAACTACCTGCACGTCAAGACCTGAGGATTTTCCAAAAAAACGTCCCAGTTTTTCCATACGCCTGCGGGCATACTTCTTAAGGTGATCTGAAGGATCAAAGTTCTTGAACGTGAAGGATATGTTCATACTCTTCCTCCCGGTAATGAGTTGCAGCACTCTTTTTCCGTTTTGACAGGCAATCTCTCATTATCCTGCCAGAAAAAAGAGAACTAGAAATGTGCCTTACGCCGTGAAGAAGAAGGAATGTCAAGGGCAGTCCTGTATTTCGCCACAGTGCGACGGGCAATATTTACTTTCAGGTGTTCCTTTAACATTTCACCGATACGTTCATCACTCAAAGGGTTTTTGCAGTCTTCCTCAGCTATGAATTTTTTGACAAGCGCCTTAACGCTTTCAGAGCCGACCTGACTGCCATCATCAAGAGCGAGGGCACTGTTAAAGAAAAACTTCAATTCAAAAATACCATGAGGTGTCGCCACATATTTATTGGTAGTAATGCGGCTCACTGTTGATTCATGCATACCAATATCATCGGCAATATCCTTCAGAATCAAAGGAGCAAGCTTGGTCACTCCGTCTTCAAAAAAAGGACGCTGGTACCGGATAATACTCTCTACAACTTTATACAGTGTGCGCTGTCTTTGGAAAAGACTGCGGATAAGCCAGGTTGCCGCCCGCATTTTTTCGGCACAGTATTCCTTCTCCTTGGCTGAGGAACCAGACAAAAGCTGTTCATGCAAAGGCGAAAGCTGCAATTGCGGCAAATCCTCCTCATTCAAAAGAATGATAAATTCGCCATCAACCTTGTACACAAAGACATCAGGGCTGACATATACAGAATCACCGTCCCCAAAACTTGCCCCAGGCAAGGGATCAAGACTCTGAATAATCTCAAGATATTCACGGAAATCTTCCATGTCCAGACGAAATTTCTTCAAGAGCGGCTTATAGCGCTTGCCTTCAAGATCTTCCAGATGTGAGGAGACAAGCTCCACAAGTATGGGGTCTCGATCATAATGCAGATGACGAAGCTGTACCAGCAAGCATTCCTTCGCGTCTCTGGCAGCCACTCCCACAGGGTCAAATTGCTGCACTTTTTGCAGTACGTGTTCTACCTGCTCCGGTTCACACGCAACAATTTGGGAAAGCTCGTCAACAGAAGCCTGTAAATATCCAGAAGAAGAAAGATTGCCAATAATCGCTTCACCGATTTCTTTTTCCTCTTCTGAGAGAGAAGAAAGACGCAACTGCCAGAGCAGATGTCCCTCAAGAGAAGGACGGGCAGAATGTCTGGCTTCCAGTGGCGTGCCTTCTTCCATACTTTCGTACTCACGCCCCTGGGAACTCAGCGGCGTACTGGCAAACTCACCAAGATAATCTTCCCAGGCCGCATCGTGGGAAACACGACTTTCGTATTCTTCAACAACACCCCGTTCCGCAGCTTCCCCCTGCTCCGAGGCTCCCCCCTCACCAGATGTCGTGAATGACTCTTCTCTGGAAACATCTTCGCGCTCTTCTGAAGCGGAAAGATCACATTCTTCCAAAAAAGGATTTTCCACGAGCTCCTGCTGCACCCTCTCCACAAGCTCTATACGGGACAGTTGCAACAATTTGATAGCCTGTTGCAATTGGGGCGTCATAACAAGCTGCTGTGCGAGCTTAAGGTGCTGTTGTAATTCCAAAGCCATATTTGTTCACAATAACCCAAAAGATAAACGGTAAAAGATCTGCACTCACAGCGAGCACATTTTCAATCTGCCTGATCTAAATTTGCCACACGAGCGCCCAGGACGCAACACGCAGGGTGGGCTTTTACGTATTTTTTTTCATAACCAATTCAAATAAGGGAAAAAAGAGAGATGCAAAAAGAATTTCTTTTCGCAGCCATCAAAATAATTATGAACTTACAAAAGAAAAAAAGTTGCCAGACCAAGGAAAATAAAAAAGCCTGCACCATCGGTAATCGTCGTCAAAAAGATGCTGGATGCCTGCGCCGGATCCCGTCCCATTGCCCGAAAAATCAAGGGTATGGAACCTCCAGCAATGGCGCCAAGAATCATGTCACAGAGCAATGCCCCCCCCATGACAAGACCAATTTTCCAGTTGCCTGTAAACACCCCTGATCCAATCGCCGCCAGTATCCCCATGGCAGAACCGGTAACCAGACCTATCTTGGCTTCACGCCATACTGCCACCCACGATTTTCGACTGTCAAAACGGTCATTCGCTAATTGTCTGATAAGCACCGCAAGCGCCTGCTGTCCTGTATTCCCCGCCTGATTGGCCACCATGGGCATTAACACCGCAAGTACAGCCATCTGGGCAATGGAACCTTCAAACATGTATACCACAGATGCCGATACGGCAGAGTTAAAAAGATTCACCAGCAACCAGGGAAGGCGTTTCCCCACACTCTCAAGCCAGGGGGTGTCCACACTCTCATCAGGGTCAGCACCAACCATGCCCAGCATATCTGCACTGGCTTCTTCATGAATGATGTCCATACTGTCATCATAGGTGACAATCCCAAGAATGTGCCCTTCATAATCCACAACAGGAATGGCAAGAAAATTATAGTGGGAAAGCAGTTTTGCCACTTCTCCCTTATCCATATCATAAGGAACACTGATCACACTGTGCCCAGTCAAAAGCTCACTCACCAATGTGCCTGGACGGCTAAGCATAAGATTACGCAAGGAAAGTACACCGACAAGAATATCTCGCGCATCAACAACATAGGCATAATAAGGATTTTCCATATCCTCCATAGCCTGGCGGATATGACGTATTGCCGCATCAGCGCTCATGTCACGTTCAAGGAGAATAATCTCCGTATTCATGACACCGGCAGCGGAGTCCGAATCAAAACTCAGAAGATTGCGAAGCTCTTCAAAAGCTTCCTTTTCCATACGATGCAAAAGCACATTACGATGCTCTTCATCCAGTTCATCCAAGACGTCAGCAGCATCATCTGGCGACATTTCAGCAATAATCTGAGCAGCAACATCCGCGTCCATATTTTCGAGGACATCACTGGCAAGATTACCATCCAGTTCTGCCAGAGCTTCTGCAGCATCCTCTTTTGGCATATGGCGCAATGCACATACACGCTTTTCAGGCGTCAGGTTTTCAAGGTGATCCGCCATATCGGCAGGATGGGCAAAACCTGGCGACTCCTCCCCATCTTCCGTACAGACAGAAGGAATGCTCAGACCGCGCTCTTCTTCAACAGACGCTTTCTGTACAATGTCTTCCTGAGCTTCTTGAGTATGACCCACAGATTTCATAAGAACCACCTGCCATAACGCAAAAATTCTTCACTTCTCTTGCCCCTGCCCACTCCATGAACCCTCTAAAAACAGGCTGGACGCCAGAAGGGAGAAAGAGTAGTATGCCGCCATAATTTATCTGGGACAACAACTGTACCAACCTCATTGCGGCTCGTAAAGGGGAAAGAGCTGCACTTCCAATTCTTTTATACCCCCATAATGACTTTTTCATGACACAATCTGTTTCTTTTTTCAGTCACTTCTCTGAAGAGGGCTTATCCCAGCTCCGCGAATCCATACACCTTGCCTTGCGTGAAGATGGCGATGATCTCACAAGCAATGCGCTTTTTTCTCTGGGCGAACGCATGCGTGCCTCTATAGTAGCCAAAGAAAAAAGCATTGTTGCGGGTATGCCTCTCATCCCCATGGTATTTGAGATCCTGGGCGAACCATGTCACTGGCAGCACCTGTGCCCCGAAGGCACTCTTGTTGATGCGATGACAGAAATTGCCCGCATCCATGCCTCAGCACGTGCTCTCCTCAAGGCAGAGCGTGTTATCCTAAACTTCATCACCCACCTTTCTGGCATTGCCAACCTCACACGTCGCTATGTACAGGAACTGGAAGATACAGGAGTAATACTGCTGGATACACGCAAAACCATTCCCTGCCTGCGTCAGGTTGAAAAATACGCCGTCAGGCTGGGGGGAGGTAGAAATCATCGCATGGATCTTGAAGAAATGCTCATGCTCAAAGACAACCACATTGACCAGGCAGGTTCCATTCTGGAAGCTGTGCAACGTTTACGCAGCACCTATGCCTCCCAGTGCCCCCCCATCGAAGTAGAATGCCGTACAGAACATGAAGTACTGGAGGCGCTGGAAGCCAAGGTCAATCGCATTATGATGGACAATATGACAGGAGATCAGCTCGCCAGAGCGCTGGCTCTTGTTCCTCCGCACATTGAAGTGGAAATTAGCGGCGGCGTCTGTCTGGAAAATATCCGCAGCCTTGCTCTCACAGGAACCCGCCGCGCCAACTTTATTTCTGTAGGCCGTCTCACCCACTCAGCACCAGCAGCAGACTTCAGCATGCGCCTGAACCGTGAACGCCAAAATGCCCAGACAAAATTGCAATAACGCTGACTTGCACACTTTTCATGAAAACATGCGTGCAAACACATAAGATATTTTTCCCAGAACTGAAGAGGAGAATGGTATGAGCTTCAGTCATCAAATTTCTGAGCTGAAAAAGCAACTCGGGAACAGGATACTTATCACAGGCCATCATTACCAAAGTGACAGCATTATACAACACTGCGACATCATTGGAGACTCTCTTGAGCTGGCACGCAAAGTCGCTCAGGAAAACGCACCACATATCATTTTCTGTGGCGTTTACTTTATGGCAGAATCCGCAGCACTCCTGGCTCGACAGGGACAGTCTGTCCACATGCCAGACACGGAAGCAAACTGTGTCATGTCCCAACAAGCTCCAGCAGACCTCGCACGACGTGTCTTGCAACGCCTGTGCGCCAAAGGTCGAAAGATTATCCCACTGGCATATGTAAACACTTCAGTCTCACTGAAGGCCGTTGTAGGCGAATTCGGTGGTGCAGTATGCACATCGGCAAATGCACAAGTCATGCTGGACTGGGCTTTGCGCCAGGGAGATGGGGTTCTTTTTCTGCCAGATCGCCACCTCGGACGCAATACGGCAAAAAAACTCGGACTTTCTCCACAAGACTGGCGTATTCTTTCCATTACCCTGCAAGGCATGGAGCAGGAGTCTTCCCGTAATGACGTCCCCCTGCTCCTCTGGCCAGGCTGTTGTGCCATTCATGCCAAAATACGTCATCAGCATATCGCAGCCATACGTTCACAATATCCTGACTGTCGGATTGCCGTGCATCCAGAATGTTCTCCTGAGGTTGTTGATCATGTCGATGCGGCTGGCTCAACCTCTTTTCTGATTGAGTATGCCCGCCAGGCAGCACCAGGCGAAACCATTATTATTGGTACAGAAAACAATCTTGTAGAGCGCCTGCGCAAACGCCATGAAACACACTGTACCATCCTGCCCCTTCGTGCAGTCTCCTGTTCACATATGGGCAAAACAACTGAAGCAAAACTCTTGCAGCTTCTTGAAGATATTTCTCAAGACAAGGCTCCCGTGATCAGCATCGCTGCTGAACAGGCACAACACGCCAAAAATTCTCTGACACGCATGCTGGATGTCTGCGCAAAAGCATCTGTCTAAACGAATACATTTTCCGAAGGATATATACTATGTCCACTTCCCGCCGCTTCACCCAGGTTCTGGTCATTGGCTCTGGCATTGCAGGCTGTACCACCGCGCTAACTCTTGCTGATGCAGGCCACGACGTCACCCTCATCAACGCAGGACAAAACCTTGAAGGCGGCAATTCTGAACTTGCCCAGGGTGGTATTGTTTACAAAGCTGCCACAGGTAATGATGCGCCCGCACTGGAAAAGGACATTCGTACCGCCGGACATGACTATAATTATGCTAAGGCCATACAATATCTCTGTGAACACGGTCCGCGCCAGGTAGAAGAGGTCTTAATGCAAAAAGCAGGGGTGCTTTTTGATAAAAGCCCCGATGGCTCTCTCAACCTCACACGCGAAGGGGGGCACGCCACACCACGCATCCTCCATACCGCTGATTACACCGGACGGGCGATCATGGAAGGGCTGACACGTTCCGTCTCCAAGCACCCACGTATCACCGTTCTGACACACCGAACAGCCATTGACCTGCTCACAAGCCATCACCACGCCCGCTGCTCTCAATACCGCTATGATATTTCCAATCGCTGCCTTGGCGCCTACATCTGTAGTGGCACAAGCAAACAGACAGAAACCATTCTGGCAGAATGGACTGTTCTGGCAACGGGTGGTGTAGGTCAGGTATTTCTTCACTCTACCAATGCCCCTTCGTGCGTTGGCTCTGGTATCTCCATGGCTTTTCGCGCAGGAGCGACATTGGCCAATCTGGAATTCATGCAATTCCACCCCACAGCTCTCTATCAGGAGCTCTCCCACCGCCGCCCTCTGATTACCGAAGCCATGCGAGGCGAAGGCGCACGCCTTCTCGATACGCATGGTGATCCTTTCATGCTGCGCTATGACCCACGCGGCGATTTGGCACCACGTGATATTGTTGCCCAGGCCATGATAGATCTCATGCTCCGTACAGGAGCACCATGCCTTTTCCTTGATGCGAGCCGTATGGAACATGACCTCCCCAAACGCTTCCCAACCGTCTGGCGCAACTGTCAGGAAGTCGGTATCGACATTTGCAGTGATCCCATTCCCGTTGTGCCTGCCGCACACTATTCTTGCGGGGGAATTTTGACAGATACTCACGGACGTACTACCCTGCATGGTCTGTACGCTGTTGGCGAATGTGCCTGTACAGGCTTGCATGGCGCAAACCGCCTGGCCAGCACATCTCTTCTGGAAGGACTTGTCTGGGGCGCAAGCTGCGGTTCTGATATCGCCGCACGCCTGCAAGAACCCTCTTCAATCCCCAAAACACTCTATGATGCCATTGAAGACTGGGAACATCTGGGCGACGAGCACAATGACGATACCGCCCTGCTCGCTCAAGACTGGGTGAATATACGCCATACCATGTGGAACTATGTTGGCATTACCCGCTCTACTGCGCGCCTGCGTCGGGCATTTGAAGACATGCGCAATCTCGTGCGGCACATTCATGACTTTTACAAGCGCACACGAATTTCCCCGCGTCTGGTGGATCTTTTTCATGGTTCACAGACTGCGTATCTGATTACTCAGGCAGCTTTGCGTAATCGTGAAAGCCTTGGCTGCCACCATCGTATAGATTAACGATGCTGCATCAAAAACGATACAGAAAGGTATTTTTCTCTCGCAGAAATGCTCCTGTGCCAGAGAATACTAAACCATTTCCTGTTTTTACTCATCCTTACACCACAGATTCTTCTGTTGCTGGAGTACATGTATGTTAAAACGCATTTTCATTCCCCTTCTCATTATTATTGCCTTTTCTGTTTGGGGCGCTCAAAAATATCTGGAAAGCAAAATTGCTACAGGTCTCACACAGCTT
Organism: uncultured Desulfovibrionaceae bacterium; assembly: GCA_947074125.1. Classification (GTDB taxonomy): domain Bacteria; phylum Desulfobacterota; class Desulfovibrionia; order Desulfovibrionales; family Desulfovibrionaceae; genus JAQVCS01. The sequence continues at coordinate 4,285 of CAMTOM010000007.1, read as the reverse complement.
TCACTTACTCCATATACGCTCACTTTTGAAAAAGTCGGATTTAATATCCTCACTCAGAATGTCCGTCTGGAAAACGCCCAGATTACCAACGAAAGCCAGCAAGAAAGCTACACGGCAAAAACTATTGATGCCAGTCTTCCTTTTTCACTGTTTACAGTAAACTGGAACAACATCCCCGCCGACACCTTTATCACACTTGCGAGCACTATTGCCGCTAACAATATTACTGTAAAAAATGGTTCTACCTCTGGCCGCCTCGCTTCCCGCACAATAACAAATTTTCAGGCCTCAGGCGCTCTCCTGACAAAGGTGCTCACACAAGGAGACGCCATCACTCCTTATGAGCTCGCAAGCGGTATTGCCTATACCCACGATACACAAAAAGATTTCACGATTTCCATGCCTCTGCCTCAGGGCACCCTGACATGTACCATTGCCTCTGGAAGCTCACAAGACTGGAATGGAAAAAGCGGAAAATCCATGACATTACAGGATATCCAGTTTAGCATGGCTAATATGTCAATCGCAAAAATCGGCTCCATCAACTGTGAAACTCTGCATATGTTCTCACAGGAATTTTTTGATCGCCTCATGGCATATCAGACAAATGGACGCCAGCCACAGCTGGACGAACTCCCAGAGCTGACACAACCTCTCTTTGAAAAACTGACATTGTCTGATTTTAACATTACAACACCTCTTGCTCCTGTTTCTTTTAAGAATCTGCGCATCGACTGGCTTTCACAAAAGCCCTTCGACATCAAGCTCAGTCTGGATGATTTTTCCTTGCCTGCCACCCTTGTGAGCACATTCAGCGGCGTACGTTTCCCACATCTTCAAACACTTCAGGGTTCTTTTTCGGCTGATGTGCAAATCAATGACAAGCATCTTCTGAACAACAACACGCAAATCACCGTTACCGATCTTGGCAAGCTCACACTGCACGTTGCCTCTGATCTCCCCACCATGCCCACATCTGCTGGCACAGCAGCCCTTGCAACCACACGCTTGCATGCGCTCACCGCCACTCTTGAAGATAAGGGACTTGTTGCCTGCCTGATAGGCTCCATGATCCCCACACCTGCGGCTCTTGATACACTCCTGACTGAAGAAGTGAAAAATCTGGAACAGGCAGATCCTCAAAGTCGTGAACTGGGAAATACTCTTGTTGATTTCGTGAAAAACCCTGGAACCATTTCTTTGTCATTAACCAAGAAGCCTGTTTCCATTGTTGGTCTGGTACAACAAAATCCAGCCGAAGTATTTTCCCTGACAAAAACACCAGGAACAACCCCCCTTCAGGAACAGCTCTGGAAGCTTTTCCCAGCCAAGGCAGACTAGGCTTTTATACGAATGGATATGCGTACACTGTACCTTAAGCGTCAGGAAGAACGACGCATCCGTGCGGGACATTTGTGGATATTCAGCAATGAGGTGGATATCCACAAGTCCCCCCTTACCCAATTTGCTTCCGGTGAGATGGCGCTAATAGCAGATCATCGAGGAGCCATGCTGGGGAGCGCTTACGTCAATCCTCATTCACTTATCTGTGCCCGCCTTGTCAGCCACAAAGCCAATGTCACTCTTGATGCCGCCCTGCTGCGCAAACGTCTGGAACACGCCCTTCACTTGCGGGAACGCCTCTGGAAAGAACCTTTTTACCGCCTGTGCCATGGCGAAGGTGATTTCCTGCCAGGTCTTGTTATTGACCGCTATGGCGAACATCTTTCCTTACAGATCACTACCGCAGGAATGGACGTACACACCTCGGAAATAGTGGATGTCCTGACAGATCTTGTGCACCCTTCTTCCATTTTGCTGCGCAATACTACCCCCAGCCGCACACTGGAGAATCTCCCTTTAGAGCAGCGTACTGCCCTGGGAAATCCCCCAGAAACACTTATTGTTCCCGAAAATGGCGTTCACTTCCAGATCCCCTACCTGCAAGGACAAAAAACAGGATGGTTTTTTGATCAGTGCAATAACCGCAAAGAAGCGGCTCGCTATGCCACAGAGCAGCATGTTTTGGATATTTTCAGCTATGTTGGAGGTTTCGGACTGACCGCAGCACAGCAAGGCGCAGCTTCAGTCACTTTTATGGACGCTTCCGCCCCTGCGCTTGACTATGCCATGCAAAGCGCCGCCAATATGGCATCCTGCCCTGCCAGTACCATTCAGGGAGATGCCTTGCAGGAACTGGGGCGCCTGAAGGAAGAAGAGCGGCGTTTTGGTCTTGTCTGCCTTGACCCGCCTGCCTTTATCAAACGGCGTAAAGATGCCGCATTAGGCCTGAAAGCCTATGCAAAAGCCAATGCCCTGGCACTTGATTTACTGGAAGATGGTGGTATCCTCGTGACATGCTCCTGTTCGCACCATTTAGAACTTCAGGCACTGCACCGCTGCATTGCTCAAGCAGCCGCAAAACGTCGCCTGCATGGTGAAATTCTCTACACAGGAACACAAGGGGCAGACCATCCCGTTCATTATGCCATGCCCGAAACAGCCTATCTTAAATGCCTCATCGCACGATTTCATAAAGAATAAGGAAGAGCATATGCGCAACAAAATCCGTCTGCTTACCCCTGGCCCAACACCCCTGCCCGAACGAGTACGCCTGGTGCTCGCGCAAGACATGATACATCACCGTAAAAGTGTCTTTAAAGAAACACTGCACGCCCTTCAGGGGAAATTGCGCACACTCTTTGGCACTCAGGAAGTCGTGCTTCCCCTGAGCTGTTCTGGAACTGGCGCCATGACAGCCGCTGTGCATGGTCTTTTCAAACCTGGCGAAAAGGTTCTCGTTGTCGAAGGCGGGAAATTCGGTCAGCGCTGGCGCAATATTGCCCAGACACGAGGGATTGAATGTGTTACCCTTGAAGTCCCTTGGGGTGAAGCGGTCACGTCACAGGCTATACAGGAAGCTCTCACCAAAGACCCCTCATTGCGTGGTGTACTTGTTCAGGCCTCAGAAACATCCACAGGCGTGCTGCATCCCATAAAAGACATTGCGGCTCTTACCAGTAAAACAGATGTTCTTCTGGTCGTTGACGGGATCTCGGCAGTAGGTATTTCCCCCTGTCCAATGGACGACTGGAAAATTGACTGCTTGCTGACAGGCTCACAAAAAGGGCTCATGCTTCCCCCAGGCCTTGCCCTGCTCGCCCTTTCATCCCGCGCATGGAAAAAAGCAGAGGAAATCAGCTCTGACTGTTTTTATTTCAATCTTCCCAAAGAACGCGACAACTGCCTTAAGGGGCAAACTCTTTTTACTTCTCCAGTCAACTTGATTATGGGCTTGAATGAAAGCATGGATATGCTGCTGGAAGCAGATCTGGATGAACTTTATCGCAAACAGTGGGCACTTACCATGCTTACCCGTACAGGCGTACAGGCGCTTGGGCTGGACTTTCTTGCCCCTTCCCATTTCACATGGGGACTGACCAGCGTACGCCTTCCTTCAGGCGTCAGCGCTCCCAATGTGGTAAAGATGGCCGCTGAATACTTTGGCGTGTATATGGCTGGCGGGCAGGATCACCTTAAAAGCAGCGTCATACGCATTGGGCATATGGGATGGCTTGACTGGGCAGACGTACTTGCTGGCCTCCACGCATTGCAATATTCTTTGGTACAGGTGGGTGGCTATAGCGCTTCTCGTGATTATCTTGAACAGGCGCTCAATGCGTATCATCACGCGCTTCTTGTTCAACCCGGACAGGCTATTCCCCCTGCGCATAGTTAAGCCCTCCGGAAACGTATCTTATTCATAAGGAGTCAGGTATGAGTGAGGAAACCCCCATACTGCCACAAGTCACCTTTTCCACTTTTGTTCTTTCATTAGCGTCCTCAACGCTGGTACAACTGGGCGAAGTGCCCGATCCAGAATCCGGTGCCCTTTCACAAGATTTGGAGCTCGCCCAGCATTCCATTGAAACGCTTGAAATGCTTCATGAAAAAACAAAAAACAATCTGACTGAAGAAGAACACGCCCTCATAGAAGGCATCCTCTATGAAGTGCGTATGAAGTTTGTTATTAAAAAAAATTGAGGCTCTCATGACATCTTTTTCCGTTGGTCTTATCGGCGTGACTGGCTATACAGGCATGGAACTTACCAGTCCGCTAGCAGGACACGCAACCAGGCGGCAAACGCAGGCAGCGGCACGAACAGAAGTAGGCAAACGGCTGGTGGAACACAATGCGCGTAGGGAAAATCCGCGTGGCGAAGATGGAAGGATATCGCGGCTAGGCGACGCTGCACACAAAACCAGGCACAGCGCGTCAGGCGAG
>CAMTOM010000006.1 GCA_947074125.1 uncultured Desulfovibrionaceae bacterium | reverse complement strand
AAAACACTATAGAGTAAAACACCATCCGATGCCCATACTGCGAAGAGGCATCTCGATGTCATCTAAAGACTCGCCTCCAAAAGTTTTGGTTTTGATCATTTCCCTGTCAGGACGCTTTACCAGCTCTCCCACGAGAGCGATATTGGCACTGCGCCAACGGTTCTGAGCACGGACGGAAAGCTCCAGATCATCAATATTCGTAAACAGATTTTCATTCAACTCGCCACGATCAGCGCTACCCGAAGCAGCATCTCCTGAAATGCATTCATCGAAGTTGATGAACACGGAGACTTGCTCCTTGATGATCTTGGCACTATAAGCAATGGCATCCTCTGGGCTTACGGAACCGTCCGTCCATACCTCAAGGATAAGCTTATCAAAGTTTGTCATCTGACCAACACGAGCCTGCTCAACGGCATACGAAACCTTTCGAACAGGAGAAAAACTGGAGTCCAGCTTGATCAGACCAATCTCATCATTGAGACCTTCATGCATATCGGCTGGCGTGTAGCCCTTACCCATACGCACTTCCATCTCCATTTCAAGCGTAATGTCTTCTGTCAGAGTAGCGATGTGCAAGTCTGGATTCAAAACCAGAACATGCTGATTCATCTGAATATCGGCTGCCGTTACGGCACCTTTCTTTTCTACTCTGAGTGTCAGACGCTGTGGCTCATCGGTATCCATGGCCAGCCGAACCTGCTTCAGATTCAGCACCACGTCTGTAATGTCTTCCAAAACGCCATGCACTGTTGTGAATTCATGCTGTACACCGGAAATTTTCACGGCGACAAGGGCGGCTCCCTGCAAAGAGGAAAGGAGCACACGACGCATAGCATTGCCGATGGTCGTTCCATATCCGCGTTCCAGAGGTTCGCAGATAAACTTGCCGTGCATGACACTGGCAGTTTCTTCTTCCCGAATAACCTGCTCCGGCTTTACCAGCTCAGACCAGTTGCGGGCATTTATCAGCCGTTCGCCTTGTTTTATAAGCATTTACGGCCCTCGCTATTTCGAATAAAGTTCAACGATCAATTGTTCATTGATGGGGAACTGGATGTCCTCACGCTGAGGAATAGCTTTCACCGTACCCTTGAATGAAGCACCATCGGCTTCAAGCCAAGAGGGACAGCCACGACGTGCAATCACTTCCTGAGCTTCTGCCAGTACGGGGATTTTACGATTTTTTTCTGGTACAGAAATCGTATCACCCACCTTCACCTGCAAAGAAGGAATATCCACCTTGTGACCATTCAGGGTAAAGATGCCATGACGCACAAGCTGACGTGCCTGGGTGCGGGAATTGGCAAAGCCCAAACGGAACACAACATTGTCCAGACGACGTTCAAGGATTACCAGCAAATTGGTACCGGTAACACCTTTTGCCATTTCAGCCTTGGCGAAATAGCCTCGGAACTGGCGTTCGAGTACGCCGTAGGTACGACGTGCCTTCTGCTTCTCACGAAGCTGGACAGCATATTCGCTCACCTTTTTGCGCGCACGACCATGCTGGCCTGGCGCATAAGGGCGACGATCATAAGCGCATTTGTCGGTGAAACAGCGATCCCCTTTCAGAAAGAGCTTGCAGCCTTCACGACGGCACATGCGGCATTTCGCTTCAGTATATTTAGCCATGATAAATCCTCATTGCTCTTTTCAGTTCAGTCTGCATGCAGACTAGACACGACGCCGCTTGGGAGGGCGGCAACCGTTATGGGGAATAGGCGTTACATCACGAATAAACGCAATTTTAAAGCCAGCAGCGTTAATCGCACGCATAGCGGCTTCACGACCAGAACCCGGTCCTTTCACATACACACCAACAGTGCGCATGCCATTATCCCGAGCTTTACGGGCAGCCGTTTCAGCAGCTACCTGTGCAGCAAAGGGGGTTGATTTACGCGATCCCTTGAAGCCGCTCTGACCGGAAGAACCCCAGCTGATCGCATTTCCACGAGTATCAGTAAACGTGATTATGGTATTGTTGAACGAAGCCTGAATATGGGCAATGCCCATAGGAACGTTCTTCTTATCCTTTTTCTTGGCTACTTTCCTAGCTTTTGCCATGACAATTCCTCGCGAATGAATGAGTCACCGTGCGATCAGGCACAGGAGACCGTAACTACTTTTTCTTGCCTACAGCACCACGGCGCGGCCCCTTACGGGTACGGGCATTGGTGTGAGTACGCTGGCCATGCACAGGCAAGCCACGACGATGACGCAGCCCACGATAACAGCCAATATCCATAAGACGCTTAATGTTGCTGGACACATCACGGCGCAAGTCACCTTCCACCTTGTAATGCTGTTCCAGTTCCTTACGGATTTCATTCACTTCATTCGCCGAAAGGTCATCTATATTGCGTGTCCAGTCCACACCAGTGGAATCCAGAATTTTCAAAGCCGTGACACGGCCAATTCCGTAAATATAGGTAAGCGCAATATCAACCCTTTTGCCACGAGGCAAATCTACACCTGCAATTCTCGCCACAGTATGTCTCCTGCCTAGCCCTGACGCTGTTTATGCCGGGGGTTTTCGCAGATTACTCTGAGCACGCCCCGGCGCCGAATGACCTTGCATTTGGGGCAGATCTTTTTAACGGAAGGTCTGACTTTCATAATTTTCTCTCCAGGACGTTCTTCTCCCTGACGCAACAATGTCAGGACAGAGAGCCTTATCCTTATTTACCACATCTGTCAACATCAAACTTCCGGCCGACGAAGTCCTCTATCTGAAATACTCAGAATTTGAGGGCCGGACGGAGTAATTGCCACACTGTGCTCGTAGTGCGCCGCTAATTTCCGGTCACGCGTCACAGCCGTCCATTTATCCTCCAGAATATCCACTTCATAGCTTCCGGCAGTCACCATAGGTTCGATAGCGATGACCATACCATTTTGCAATGGCATACCCGGTATACCAGGTTTGAAGTTGGGTACTTCTGGTTTTTCGTGCATTTTGGCGCCAACACCGTGACCCACAAAACGCCGAACGACACCGAAGCCATGCGATTCCACAAAAGCTTGAACTGCCGCGCCAATCTCGTAGACATCATTGCCAGCTCGCGCCTGCTCAATGCCCACATAAAGCGATTGCTCCGTGACCTGCATAAGCTTTTGTGCTTCTTCAGAGACTTCACCTACAGCAAAGGTACGTGCCGCATCACCAACGAAACCTTCGTAGATGACACCCATATCACAACTGACGATATCCCCTTCCTCAAGCAGCCGCGTGGAAGGAAAACCGTGCACCACCTGCTCATTGACCGAACAGCACAGGGCAAAGGGATAACCACAATAGCCCAGAAAAGCCGGTCTCACCGCATACTGAGCGCACATATCGCGCGCCAGCTCTTCAAAACGCATTGTAGGAACGCCAGGAGCTATTGCATCTCCAATAGCATCAAGGATATTGGCCACCATGCGATTTGCTTCTCGCAGACAGGCAATTTCCCGGTCGTTTTTTATAAATGCGCCGCGATACTTTTTCACCCTATTTGCCCTTCAAGCGAGCCTTGTTCATAAGGCCCTGATACTGCTGAGAAATAAGATGTGATTCCACCTGAGACATAAAGTCCATAGCCACCCCAACAAGAATCAGCAAACTGGTACCCCCAAAATAGAAAGGTACATTGAAGTTTGCAATCAGCAACATGGGGATGACCGATACGATGGAAATATACGTAGCACCGGACAAGGTCAGACGAGAAAGTACTGTATCTATGTACTCCTGTGTCTTTTCGCCGGGGCGTATGCCGGGGATGAAACCACCAGCCTTTTTCAGGTTTTCTGCCATATCTTTGGGATCAAAAATAATAGCGGTATAAAAATAACAGAAAAAGAAGATCAGTGCCACGAAGATAATATTATATACTATACTTGTAGGCGAGAAATACGAAGCAACACGCTGCAAAATTTCATTTTGTGAAAACTGCCCTATTGTCGCAGGAAAAAGCAACAAGGAAGAGGCAAAAATGGGCGGAATAACCCCAGCGGTATTCAGACGCAATGGCAGGTGGGTATTTTGTCCACCGAACATCTTCCGTCCAACTTGACGTTTGGCATATTGAATGGGGATACGCCGCTGCGCCCGTTCAACAAACACAATGGCAACAGTCACCGCAAGCATGAAGACAAGGACAAGGAGGATAAAGAAGATACTCATATCCCCTGCTTCCATAAGCGAGAAAGACTGCATGATTGCCCTGGGAATCCCCACCACAATACCGGAGAAGATAATCAGGGAAATACCATTGCCAAGCCCACGCTCAGTAATCTGCTCACCCAGCCACATAATCAGCACTGTTCCGGCAGTGAACGTCAGCACGGTCACAATACGGAACTGCCATCCTGGTTCCAGAACAATAGGAAGGCCGCCTGGGCTGGACATAGTCTCCAGCATAACGGCAATACCCATTCCCTGAACCAGGGTAATCAATACCGTCAGGTAACGGGTATATTGTGTGATCTTGCGCCGACCAGCCTGCCCTTCTTCTTTTGCCATACGCTTGATATCGGGACTTACGACCTGCATAAGCTGCATGATAATAGAAGCAGAAATATATGGCATGATCCCCAAGGCAAATACCGAAACATTGGCCAGACCACCACCAGAGAACATGTCAAAAAGCCCAAAAAGCGGTCCAGAAATGCTCTCAAAAAAATTGGACGAGGCGGCGGCAGCTACTCCGGGGATGGGAATATGAAAACCTATCCGAGAACAGCATAAAAGCAGAAGCGTCCAGCCAAGCTTGTTGCCCAGATCAGAACGGGCTGCCGTAGGATTATTTGCTCCAACTGCCATGAATTGTAACTCGTTCTTGAAGGTTGTCCTTTCCGAGAACTACATCCGGGAAGAATACAGCGAAAAATGCAGCCACGGAAGCCTCGCATGAGGCTTCCGAGGCCGAAACTTCCATATTAAGAAGCGGCTTACTCTGCGGACGCAGCAACAGCTTCAAGTTCTTTTGCCTCACCACCAGCTTTGCGGATTTTTTCCGCAGCGGCAGAGCTGAACTTGTGTGCTTCTACGTTAAGAGCAACGCTTACTTCGCCGCTGGAAAGCACCTTGACAGGAGAGCCATAGGCTGCCAGGCCACGTGCATAAATATCATCCAGCGTGATTGTTGTCTTTCCTTCAAAGGCTGCCTGAAGGCGATCAAGATTGATCACCACATAAGTCACCTTAAAAGGCATATTCTTGAAACCATATTTGGGCAGACGGCGTTGGAGTGGCATCTGTCCACCCTCAAAGCCTGCACGGATGCTGCCACCAGCACGTGCTTTCTGTCCCTTATTGCCTCGACCGGCTGTGCAGCCAAGACCGGAACCGGAGCCACGTCCCACACGACGGCGGGTTTTGCGTTCTTCCGGAAAGGGATACAAATCATGCAACTGCATAGTATTCCTCCCGTGGCTATTCAACCACAGCCACAAGGTGAGAGACTTTAGTTATCATACCACGAATGGAAGGACTGTCATTATGAGTCTTCACCATTTCGCGACGTTTCAGACCAAGCGCATCCAGAACACGAATCTGGGCTGGCGTACAGCCAATACGGCTTCTGACGAGTTTAACCTTGATTTCAGACATGGCTACTTCCTCGGAGCTTCCAGCTTTTTGCCGCGCAACTGAGACACTTCTTCCGCACTGCGCAAGGAGGTCAGCCCAGCAATGGTAGCACGAAGCACATTGTGGGGATTGTTAGTACCAATGGCTTTTGTCAATACATCATGTACGCCAACAGCTTCCATGACCGCACGCACCGCACCACCAGCAATAATACCAGTTCCTTTGGAAGCAGGCTTCAGCATAACGGAGCCCGCACCAAAACGTCCAAGCACTTCATAGGGAAGTGTCCCTTCAACAAGGGGAATATAGACGCGATTTTTGCGAGCGCGTTCTGTTGCTTTGCGAAGCGCTTCAGGTACTTCCTGAGCTTTACCAAGGCCAAAACCTACGCCACCTTTGCCATCACCAACAACGACAAGAGCGCTGAAGCTAAAGCGACGACCGCCTTTCACAACCTTGGCCACACGATTCAGGGCAACGATCTTTTCGACTTCACCCAAATCATTCTGCGTTTGCTGTTCCATAGTTTCCTGACGCATATTAGAACTCCAGGCCGCCTTCACGGGCGCCGTCAGCTATGGCCTTGATGCGACCGTGATACAGGTAACCGTTGCGGTCAAACACCACACGAGTGATGTTCTTTTCCTTGGCCAAACGGGCTATTTCATTACCAACCATCGTTGCGCCGCTGATATTGCAGTGGGCATCGGACTGTGTTTTGGACAGGGTCAGCGTAGAAGTCGCCACAAGGGTGCTGCCTGTGGTATCGTCCACGACCTGGGCATACATATGCATATTGGATCTGTATACCACAAGACGGGGACAAGCGGCAGTACCGTTGACCTTTTTACGAATGCGCACCTTACGGCGATGTCTGGATTCGTTTTTTGAATATTTCATGGTCTACACCTGCCTACTTCTTGCCGCCGGATTTACCGACTTTGCGCTGGATCTTCTCAGTAGTATACTTAATACCCTTACCCTTATAAGGTTCAGGCTTACGGATACGACGGATTTGAGCAGCCATTTCACCAACAGCTTCTTTACTGATACCGCTGAGAGTCAGGATAGGCCCTATCCCGCTCGACTTGATGACATCAGGCAGAGCGACAAGCACGTGATGAGAATAACATACAGCCAGTTCAATGATATTGACTTTTACTGCCACCTGGTAACCAACAACGATGAATACTAAATACGTGCTGAATCCCTTGGTCACACCTTCAATACAGTTGGCAAGCAGGGTGCGGCGCAAACCGTGCTGGGCACGAGTATGACGGCCTTCGTCCTGACGAGTGATTGTCAACTGACCATTTTCCAGCTCATATTTCAGAGAAGCGCACAAAGGCGTTGTTACAGTGCCTTTGGGGCCTTTCACTTCCACGACATCCGTACCAATCTTGACTTCAACGCCACCAGGTACGGGAATGGGCAATTTACCAATTCTAGACATGAGACACCGCCTACCAGATTTCGCACAGAAGTTCGCCACCCGTCTTGCGTTCCCGGGCGGTCATGCCGTCCAGAATGCCTACAGAGGTGGACAGTATGCAAATACCAAGACCGTTCTGCACACGGGGAATACTACCGGCTCCCACATACACACGGCGCCCAGGCGTACTGATACGCTTCAGACCGGAAATAACCGGCTTGCCCTTCTGGTACTTTAACGTAATCGTAATGTCACGATCAGCCACGGCCACGTCCTCGACGTAACCTTCCTGCTTGAGGATGGCAGCCAAAGCTTCTTTCATCTTCGAGCGCGGCACATTCACTTCCTTGTGCAGGGCCAAATGCGCGTTGCGGATACGCGTCAGCATATCAGCAATAGGATCTGTCACCATCGAAATGCTCCTCTATTCCACAGTTGGGGTTACGGCGCCCATCGCCGTACTTCCCACCTGTATTAACCTGAAATCCGAATCACACCACCAAGGGTATGACAGACAAGGCACAAAAACTCCAGGAAAAACTGCACATATTATAAGATGGCAAAGGTATTCACACACAAAACCGACTTAATTGTGACAGTATTTCCAGAAACTGGGATTACCAGCTTGATTTTCTTACGCCCGGCAAATCACCATTCAGTGCCATTTTGCGAAAACAGATACGGCAAATGCCGAAATGACGCATAAAGGCACGTGGACGTCCACAAAGAGGACAGCGATTGTAAGCGCGAGCAGAAAATTTGGGCTTGCGGCTTGCTTTAACTTCCAGCGAAGTACGGGACATACGGACTCCTACTTCTTGAACGGCATACCCAACTGCTCCAGAAGGAATTTTCCTTCACGGTCAGTGGCGGCCGTTGTCACGATAGTAATATTCATGCCCTTGGGGTTTTCCACACGATCAACTTCCAGTTCAGGGAAGATGGTGTGCTCTTTAATGCCGAGTGTGAAGTTACCACGCCCGTCAAAACCCCTGTCGGGTACGCCACGAAAGTCACGTACACGAGGAAGAGCAAAGTTCATAAGCTTATCAAGAAAATCCCACATGCGATCTTTACGCAGCGTTACTCGTGCCCCAATAGGCATTCCTTCACGCAGCTTGAAAGCAGCAATGGATTTCTTGGCGCGAGTCACAACAGCTTTCTGACCAGCTATCGCACTCAATTCAGCAACAGCTTCTTCCATCAGCTTGTTATTCTGACTCGCCGCTCCAAGACCAATGTTCAGAGATACTTTTTCAATGCCAGGCAATTGCATGGATGAAGAGTAATTAAACTCTTTCTGCATAACAGGCATGATTTTCTCTTTATATATTTTCTCAAGGTGTGTCATTCTCTCACCTTATCCCATCACTTCGTTGCACTTCTTACAGAAGCGGACTTTTTTCCCGTCTTCCGTGTACTTATATCCCACCTTGGTTGCTTTGCCACAGGCATCGCAAACAACCATGAGATTCGACACGTGGATGGGCATTTCCTTCTCCAGAATGCCGCCAGGCTGCTGCGCGTAAGGGTTAGGGCGCATATGGCGCTTGACCATATTGACCTTTTCTACCAGAACGCGGTCTTTCTTGCGAAGGAACTTCAGCACCTTGCCGATCTTGCCGGCATCCTTGCCGGTGATAACCATCACCTTATCGTCTTTACGAATACGACACTGTCTCATGGCTATCTCCTACAGAACCTCAGGCGCGAGGGACACAATTTTCATGAAGTTCTGGGCGCGCAATTCTCTGGCCACGGGGCCAAAGATGCGGGTGCCGATGGGCTCTCCCTGATTGGAAAGCAACACAGCAGCATTGCCATCGAACTTGATGTACGAACCGTCAACGCGGCGTACTTCTTTGGCTGTGCGCACAATAACAGCCTTCATGACATCGCCTTTCTTCACTTTGCTGTGCGGAATGGCTTCTTTTACAGAAACCACGATAATATCGCCTACAGAGGCATAACGACGGTGAGAACCGCCGAGCACCTTGATGCAGGCAACCTTCTTGGCGCCGGAATTATCGGCGACCTGGAGCGTAGATTCCACCTGAATCATGGCATCACCCTACACGGCTTTTTCGAGAATGGAGACCAAGTGCCAGCGCTTGTTACGCGACAGCGGACGGTATTCCACAATCTTGACTTTATCACCTATACCGCATTCGTTCTTGGGATCATGAGCCGTGAACTTTTTGCGGCGCCTCACATACTTTTTCAACAAAGGATGTTTTACCAGTGTTTCAACACGCACGACAATTGTCTTGTCGCTTTTGTCGCTGATCACTTCACCAGTAAATTCCCGACCTTTGCGTTGTTCCAGAGCTTCAGACATGGCTTGCCCCTACTCCTTTTCATTCAGTACAGTCTGGATGCGAGCAACCTGTCTGCGAGCAGATTTCAGCTCGGAGGTCTTTTCCAACTGCGCAGTGGCATGCTGGAAGCGCATGGAGAGCAATTCCTGGCGCTGTTCGGCCAGTTTACCACGCAGATCCTCAGCGCTCAAAGCGCGCAGGGCTTCCACATCAGGACGTGATGTATCTTTAGTTTTTTTCTTGGCAGCCATCAGACGTCCTCCTTCACCACAATAACTGTTTTCACAGGCAACTTGTGGGCAGCGCGGGTCAATGCTTCACGAGCAAGTTCCAGACTCACGCCTTTGATTTCATAGAGAACACGCCCGGGCTTCACCGGAGCACACCAGCCAACAGGAGCACCCTTACCAGAACCCTGACGGGTTTCCAGAGGCTTCGCTGTTACCGGATGATCAGGGAAAACCCGAATCCACACCTTACCGCCACGTTTAATGTGGCGCATCATGGCAATACGGGCAGCTTCAATCTGCTGACTGGACAGCTTGCCGTGCTCAACAGCCTTCAAACCAATTTCACCAAAGGCAATACTGGCACCACGGCTGGCACTCCCACGCAGGCGACCTTTCTGCCATTTACGGAATTTTACTCTCTTAGGGGCGAGCATTACTGATCCACCTCTTTATCAAGGATTTCACCCTTGTATATCCACACCTTGACGCCAATAATACCATAGGTGGTAGACGCCTCGGCGAAGCCGTAGTCAATATCCGCACGCAGCGTCTGCAAGGGCACGCGACCATCGCGGTACCATTCGGTACGGGCGATTTCCGCTCCGGCAAGACGTCCGGCGCAAGTGACTTTGATGCCTTCGCCACCGAATTTCCGTGCCATGGTCACCGTACGCTTCATAGCGCGACGGAAAGCCACACGACGTTCCAACTGCTGGGCAATATTTTCAGCCACCAGCTGGGCTTCCACTTCGGGACGACGGATTTCGTTTACTTCCAGAGAGAATTCGCGACCGAATTTCTTACGCAAATCTCCACGCAGCTTTTCGATTTCCACACCTTTACGCCCAATGACAATGCCTGGACGAGCCGTGGAAAGAATGAGCCGCACCTTGCCGCCTGCACGTTCGATTTCTATCTTCGCAAGACCTGCATGATACAGAAGTTTCTTCACATACTTGCGGATCTTGCTGTCTTCAAAGACAAAAGCCGGGTATTCTTTCTTGCTGAACCAGCGAGACTGCCAGTTCTTGTTGTACCCAAGCCGGAAGCCGAACGGATGTACTTTCTGACCCATAACCTATTCCCGTCCTTCCGCAAGTATAACGGTAATATGGCTTGTACGTTTGTGAATCTTGGTGGCACGTCCCTGGGCACGCGGCATAAAGCGCTTCCACATGGGGCCTTCGTTCACCATGATTTCTTTCACAACCATAGCGTCCACATCCACGCCACCCAATTGGGAAGCGTTAGCCAAAGCCGATTTCACCACACCAAGAAGGATACCGGCAGGTTTGTTAGGAGTAAAACGAAGCGTGTTCATTGCCTGTTCCACTCCAAGCCCGACCACATTTCTGGCCACAAGACGTGTCTTGCGGGGAGAAACGCGCTGGTATTTCGCAATAGCTTTTGATTCCATCACAACACCTACTTCTTGGCCTTGACTTTCTTATCGGCGGCATGACCGTGGAAGGTACGTGTGGGAGAAAATTCACCCAGCTTGTGCCCTACCATGTTTTCTGTCACGAACACCGGTACGAACTTTTTGCCATTATGCACCGCAAAGGTCAGACCCACCATTTCAGGCAGAATCGTGGAGCGGCGCGACCAGGTTTTCACCACGCGGCGGTCATTGTTGGCCACGGCGGTCTCCACCTTCTTCATCAGATGCCCATCAACAAAGGGGCCTTTCTTTAAAGATCTCGGCATGGCTCCTCCTACTTCTGACCACGACGTTTAATAATGAGCTTGCTGGAAGGCTTCTTACGATCGCGAGTCTTGTACCCCTTCGCAGGCATACCCCACGGGGACACAGGATGACGACCACCAGAACTTCTGCCTTCACCACCGCCCAATGGGTGGTCAATGGGGTTCATGGCTACACCACGCACCTTGGGGCGACGCCCAAGCCAGCGATTACGTCCAGCCTTGCCCAGCGAGATATTCTCATGATGAATGTTACCCACCTGACCAACTGTAGCAGTACAGGTCACCAAAACCTTGCGCACTTCACCAGAAGGCAGACGCAGCAAAGCGTACTTGTCTTCCTTGGCGATGAGCTGGGCATACGTACCCGCAGAGCGACACATCTGTCCGCCACGTCCTGGGTGCAGTTCCACATTGTGGATGACGGTACCCACGGGAATGCGCTGCATGGGCAGAGCATTGCCAGGCTTAATGTCAGCACCTTCACCAGAGAAGACAGAATCTCCCTGCTTCAGACCGACAGGAGCAATGATGTAACGCTTTTCACCATCAGCATAATGCAACAGGGCGATACGCGCTGTACGGTTGGGATCGTACTCTATATGAGCGACTTTCGCAGGAATACCCGCTTTGTCGCGCTTAAAGTCAATAATACGATAAAGGCGTTTCACACCGCCACCACGGCGACGGCTTGTGATGCGACCGAAATGGTTGCGACCAGCCTTTTTCGTCAGTCCTTCGGTAAGCGACTTTTCAGGGCGCGTCCGGGTGATTTCCGCGAAATCGGAAACCGTCTGGAAGCGACGCCCGGCAGAGGTCGGTTTCAGCTTACGGACAGCCATGATTACACTCCCTCAAAAAATTCAATCTTTTCGCCCTGCGCAAGAGTCACATAGGCCTTCTTGAAGCCGGGCACACGTCCAATCACACGCCCCTGACGACGACGGTCGAGAGAAGCTCTGCGCACTACGTTCACGGAAAGAACTTTGACAGAGAACACTTTTTCCACAGCCTGCTTTACTTCAATCTTGTTGGCAGCAGGATGCACGAGAAAAGCCACAGTCTGCCCATCTTCCTTGAGCATGGTTGTCTTTTCCGTCATCAGGGGTTTCAGCAATACCTGAGTATATTCCATAACACACCCCTACAGGGAAAACCTTGCCTGAACGGGTTCCACAGCGCCTTCAAGAAGTACAAGCTGCTTGTGCTTCAAGACTTCATGCACGCTCAGACGCTCTGGCGTCGTCAGCGTAAGGCCGGGGATATTCCGTGCGGAAAGGGTCAGGGTTCTGTCGTCTTCAGGAATCACTATCAGAGCTTTGGAAAGCCCCAGTGTTCCAGCGACCTTGGCAAACAGCTTTGTTTTGGCTTCAGGCAGATCAATGCCCTTCACTACCATCAGCGCATCTCCTGCCAGACGGCTGGAAAGAGCCATCTTCAGCGCAAGGGAACGCACTTTGCGGTTTACCTTAAAACTATAGTCACGTGGCGCAGGACCAAAGACAACGGCACCGCCCCGCCAGATGGGAGAACGGTTGGAGCCGGAACGGGCACGACCGGTACCCTTCTGCTTCCAGGGTTTTGCGCCGCCACCGGACACAAAAGCCCGAGTCTTGGTCGCATGCGTACCCGCACGCTTTGCCGCAAGCTGCGCACGCACCACGAGGTTAAGGATTTCAGGCCTTACCTCTACTTCGAACACTTCAGAAGACAGCGTAATTTCGCCGCTTTCTTTCTTGTCCTGGTCGTATATTTTCACAACAGCCATCGCGTTATCCTCTACTGCTTGCGGATCAGCACCAGACCATTCTTGGGGCCTGGCACAGCGCCTTTCACAAGGATGACGTTATCGTCGGGACGCACGTCAACAATCTGAAGGCCAAGTTCTGTCACTGTTTCATCACCCCAGTGACCCGCCATTTTTCTGCCTTTGAACACGCGACCGGGGAAGGTGTTATTCCCAACGGAGCCATTGTTACGATGCACTTTTTCACATCCATGCGTGTCCTTGCTGCCGGCAAAATTCCAACGGCGCATACGGCCCTGATAGCCTTTGCCGATACTTGTGCCGGTAACCTTTACCGTGTCGCCAGCGGCAAACATTTCCACTGTAAGTTCCTGCCCCATTTCCATTGTGGGGGCAGCCTCCAGACGAATCTCGCGAACGTTGCGAAAAAGACCCTTGCCTGCCTTGGCAAAATGCCCTTGCATAGCTTTGGATACGTGTTTTTCCTTTGCCACGCCCAGCGCGATCTGGAGAGCATTGTAACCGTCTTTTTCTTCAGTCTTCACCTGCGTAATAGGGCAGGGACCAGCCTGAATTACAGTAACGGGCACAGCGGAACCATCGCTGGCGAAAATGCGGGTCATGCCAATTTTGCGACCCAAAATTCCCATGTTTTCAGCCATGTTCGCCTCTCACTAGAGCTTGATTTCCACGTCAACGCCAGCGGGCAAGGAAAGCTTGCCAAGCGCATCAACGGTCTGCTGCGTGGGTTCAAGGATGTCCATAAGCCGCTTATGGATGCGCATTTCAAACTGCTCACGGGACTTCTTATCCACATGCACAGAACGGTTTACCGTGTACTTGTGAATATTTGTGGGCAAAGGAATGGGTCCTGCCACACCTGCGCCTGTATTGCGCGCAGTGTCCACGATTTCCGCCACTGCCTTATCAAGGATGCGGTAATCATAGGCTTTGAGCTTGATTCGAATGCGATCGCTGCTAACTGTCGTCATTGTTGCCTACTCCGTTTTGGAATACATCCCGTACCGGTTGGGTGCGGTACAGGTTCCTTCACAAAAAATCTGGCCATACAGCCATTGTCACCCAAAAAGGTAACGTCCTCACCCGGGAAGGCCTGCCAAAAAGGAGAGCGTCAAAACGCCAGCATCAGTATGTTACGGAAAATTCAGAATGGACAAAACGCCTGTGTGACGCAAAAAGCCCTCGCATCCGTAAATGATGCTCCCCTTGCGTCCACAAGCCTATGTCGCTTCATAAGAAAAAAGCGACAGAGGTGGTTTTCGCAGGGTCACCTGATTGGGGAGCCTTACTCCCCTACCTTACAGCCCTTGGGTCACCCCAAAGGGTGAGGATCCGCAAAACAGGGCTGGAACGGCTCGACATTGTCTCGGCATAGGTAACGCCTGCACATGTCAATTCCGGCATAAGCCGGATACAGCAGGACGGACTCAATCCGCCCTTCCCTGCCGTCCAGGGATACGCCCGCTTCTCACGGGCAAACAGTGGGATACAACTTCACTCACGCGGCGTCAAGCATTTTTTACGCTTTCTTTAAAAAAACGAAGGAAAATTCTCCTTTCACATGCCTCATACCCTAAACCAGACAAAAAATGTGCTGGCTCAGGAAAAAATCCTTAAACCAGCACATGAACAGCATTCAAAAAAACGCCTTACAGTACTTTTTTCAGTGTCTCCAGCAAACGATCTATATTTTCGGGACGCGCCGTGTGCCCCATAATGCCAATACGCCAGATTTTACCGGCAAGAGGCCCAAGACCAGAACCGATTTCGATAGCAAATTCCTTAAGCAGGCGCGCCCGTATGGCAGCTTCATCCACACCATCAGGAATCCTGACCGCATTCAGCATGGGCAGGCGGTATTCTTTGGCAACCAGCATTTCCATACCCAGTGCGGCAAGACCGGAAACCAAACGTTCATGCATTGCGTTATGGCGGGCAAAGACCTTCTCCTGCCCTTCATCCAAAATTTCTTTCAGCGCAGCATACAGAGCATATTCCATATTGACTGGCGCTGTGTGGTGGTAGGTACGTGTTGTACCTTCCCAGTAGCTGGCAATGAGCGAAAGATCCAGATACCAGTTGGGGACTTTGTTCTTACGCGCCTTCAACTTGGCCAGTGCGCGTTCTCCAAAGGTAATAGGCGACAAGCCAGGAGGGCAGGAAAGGCATTTTTGCGTTCCAGAATAAGCCGCATCCACAAACCATCCATCAACATCCACAGGAATGCCACCAAGGCTTGTGACGCAGTCCATAATCAGCAATGCGCCATGATCACGTACCATTTTGCCTATGGCATCAACGGGCGAACATACCCCAGTGGATGTTTCCGCATGAACAATCCCGACAATATCATATTTCTGGCTTTCCAGCTTGGCTTTCACCGCGTCAGGCAACACAGGCTCACCCCAGGTGATTTCCAAAGCATCCACTTCAGCCCCCAGACGACCAGCAACATCCTGCATACGCTTGCCAAACACACCATTGGTCAGAACAAGAACCTTATCGCCTGGCTCAACAAGATTGACAAAACAGGTTTCCATACCAGAAGAACCTGTGCCAGACATGGGCATTGTCAGCGCATTTTGGGTATGGAACACTTCACGGAGCTGTTCCTTGATAGCGTCCATGATCCGCACAAAATAGGGATCAAGATGGCCAATAGTGGGCTTTGCCAATGCTTTGTAGACGGCATCCGGCACACAGGAAGGTCCTGGCCCCATCAACATTGTTGGTGTGATTCCCTGCAATAAATCGCTCATATCTCACTCCTTAACTTTGAGAAAAAGCGCGTACAGACTGCGACGCTTTTCGCTTGTTCTGGCATAAGCAGAAAGCTTTAGCAAGAAGATGTTCGCAAGTATTCTGTCACAAAAAAGCCACCGCCCTGTCACAAATGCGCAAAACACCTTATTTACCCTTAATACACATAAAATTTCACTTTTCCTTTTTACCTTCAGGGCATATGCTCTTTTATATTATGGTATCTATTCGCTGCATTATGCCGCACACCACAGCACTCTTTTTAAAGATCTGCTCTTAACGCTTATCCTCAGGATATTATTATGGGAACTGGCAATACTACCACGTCAAACGCACAAGCAAAAAACAAAGACCTGTCACATCCACATTTCTACTTCAATCGAGATCGCTGTTGGCTTGATTTTAACGCATCTGGTCTTGCCATGGTAACAGCAAGGATTCCTCCATTTTTGGACCAACTAAAGTTTTTTGAGTTCCTTTATAGTT
>CAMTOM010000005.1 GCA_947074125.1 uncultured Desulfovibrionaceae bacterium | reverse complement strand
GACTTCAGAAGAGCAAAAGACGCTGGCTCTTTTTTCAAAGGAACAGAATGAAAGGCACAATAATGACATTTACTCCGACAAAAAGGGACATGGATGTATAAAAGCACAATAATTCCTCACTCCGGCATTAAAAAGCGCAGTGCTGTGGCTTGGCAAAAAGAAAACTCCAGAGTATATTGCCCACGTTGCAAAAGCAATTATCAGAAAGCCTCTTTCCTGCTCCGGCAGAATACCGCCTTTTGCAGGCAGGCACACCGATAATAAACACGCTCTTGCAAGATATACCCTTGCGACAGCCAGTGAATGTTTACCAACTTTGTCGCATCTGCTCATGAAAAAAAATATACCCAAAAACATGTGCCCGCGCATATCGCCAGCCAATGATTAAGGAGTCCAAAGAATGGAAATACGTTTTCAGGGAAACGGCCCTGCCCAGTGGAAAGCCGATATGCTTATTACTTTTGTCCATAAAGGGGAACACCCCGCAAAGCAATGTGCCCAGGTTGACGCCGCCGCACCCTGGCTTGCCATCAGCCCCAGTCTGCAAGATTTTCATGGCAAAAAAAATGAATCCGTACTGTGCTATGGACATCCAGACCTCCCCATTCCTCGCGTGCTCGTCATAGGACTTGGCGAAAAAAGCGAAGTCACCCTCAAGGATATACGTGTCGCAATGGCCAGCGCACTCCAGCGCGCAAAAAGTCTCAGCTGCACATCAGTACTCCTGCCTGCTCCTGTATTGGATGCTATTGCCGCTGGCAGCGCAAGCCGCCTGACAGAAGAGGCGATTTATGGCGCGCTGATGGGCTTATATGCCTACAGGGCACTGCGTTCTCCCAAGAGTGATGAACCTGCTGATCCCGCATGGCTGGCGCTTGGCTGTGTTGAGGAATTTATTCCAGATGAAATACACGCCGCCGCCCGTCGCGCCGAACGTACCGCCAATGCCATGACTATTGCCAGAGACCTGGCAAACACGCCTCCCAATATTCTCTACCCTGAAACGTTTGCAGAACGTGCGCTGGCTCTGAGCAAAAAACATCTTTTTTCCTGCACTATTCTGGATAAAGAAGCTTTGGAAGAGTTAGGCTGTAACTGTCTGCTTGCTGTTGGTCGTGGTTCTGTACGGGAGCCACGCATGATTGTCATGGAATATTGTCCGCAGGGTAAGGAACAGGAAAGCCCGCTTATCCTTGTCGGTAAAGGCCTGACCTTTGACTCCGGCGGCATCTGCATCAAACCTGCTGGCAATATGCACACCATGAAAAGCGACATGAGCGGCGCTGCTGCTGTCATGGGAGCCATGTGCGCCATTGCTGATGAAGAAATGCCACGACGCGTTATCGGCATTCTGGCATGTGCGGAAAACATGCCTGACGGCGCAGCCATGCGCCCTGGTGATGTGGTGTATTCCTGCGCGGGGAAAACAGTTGAAATTCTGAACACCGACGCTGAAGGTCGTCTGGTACTGTGTGACGCCCTTGCCTATGCACAGAAAAACTGGACACCTGCTGCCATTGTGGACATCGCCACACTCACAGGCGCTTGTGCTGTTGCCCTTGGTGTTGAGGTTGCAGGACTCTTTACCGATGATGCTGTATTGGAAGAGCGCATACGCTCCATAGGCACACTTGTCGGTGAACCGTGCTGGCCTTTACCGCTCTGGAAAAACTACAAAGATCTGCTCAAAAGCGAAGTGGCAGACATTTCCCACATGGGCAATCGCGATGGCGGTGCCATTCAGGCAGCCCTGTTCCTGCAAGAATTTATCGAGAAAAACATACGCTGGGCACATCTGGACATCGCCGGAACAGATTGGGCTTCCAGTAAATCTCCCCTTTCCCCTGTCGGTGCGTTGGGCTTTGGCACACGTACTCTTATCGAACTTGCCCGCAGCGGCGTATAACCTTCTGGAAAAGAGTGCCCGCTCCTTGTCCAGCGGCGCAGCGGAGAAGAAGAATATGAATACAGCCAAAGTCTATCTTATCGGTGCTGGCCCTGGTGATCCTGGTTTGCTCACACTTAAGGGAAGAGACATCCTCAGCAAAGCTGATGTCGTTGTTTATGACGCCCTTGCCAATGAAAGCCTGCTCGCTCATGCACGCAAGGATGCAGAACGCATCTACGTGGGCAAAGTGGCAGGCAACCATGCCCTGCCACAAGACGAAATCAATGCCCTCATCGTGCGCAAGGCACAGGAAGGCAAGCTTGTTGCCCGCCTCAAAGGTGGCGACCCCTATATTTTCGGACGCGGTGGGGAGGAAGCAGAAGAACTGCTTCAGGCAGGTGTGCCTTTTGAGGAGGTTCCTGGCATCTCCAGTACCATCGCAGGCCCCGCATACGCGGGCATCCCGCTCACGCATCGCTCCTTTGCCTCTTCTGTCACCCTGATTACCGGTCATGAAGATCCCACCAAGCCAGGCTCTGTACATAACTGGAAAGCACTCGCACAGAGCGCGTCTACACTGGTATTTGTCATGGGCATGAAAAATCTGCCTCTCATTGCCAAAAATCTTCAGGAAGCTGGCCTTCCTGGCACTACCCCCGCCGCACTCGTACACTGGGGTACAACCACGCGCCATAAAAGCCTTGCCGCTCCTCTCTGTGATCTTGCGGATGCTGCTGTACGCGAAGGTTTTACCAACCCCTCTGTCATTGTTGTCGGGCATGTGGTCTCACTGCGTGACCGCCTTAACTGGTTTGAACAAAAACCCCTGCTGGGCAAGTCCATTGTTGTTACCCGTGCGCGGGAACAAGCCAGTGGGCTTGCGCATATGCTGGAAGAACTGGGCGCAGAAGTTATCCAGTGCCCCACCATTCGCATCAAAGAAATGGAAGACTACACGCCACTGGATACCGCAATCAGCCACCTCACGGACTATAGCTGGCTCATTTTCACTTCCGTCAATGGCGTAAAGCACTTCTGGAAGCGTCTCGCACATGCGGGAAAAGACAGCCGTGCCATCGCTTCCTGCAAGGTCGCTGCCATTGGCCCAGCCACTGCGGAGAGTCTGAAAGAACGTGGCATTATGCCAGACTTCGTTCCCGACAACTACATCGCTGAAGGTGTCGCACATGGCCTTTTAGAACGCGGCCTTGCACCACAGGACAAAATACTCCTACCCCGTGCAAAAGTTGCCCGTGAGGCATTGCCGGATATTTTGCGCAAGGCAGGAATACACGTCGATGTCATTGACGCGTATGAAACCATTCCCTGTGCCGAACATCAAGATCGCGTCAAAGAGCGCCTTGCGCAAGGCACACTCAGTTGTGTTACCTTTGGCTCTTCTTCCACAGTAGAAAACTTTCTTGCCTTCATCTCTGTGGATGAGCTCAAACAGCACCCTGAAACATCTCTTGCCGCCATCGGTCCCATTACCGCACAGACACTGGAAAAACATGGTCTGCCATGCCATATCCAGCCAGAAGAATTTACCATCCCCGCTCTGGTAGAAAGCCTGCGCCAGAATCTGGGGAATACTGGAGAAAAGGCATGAGTGCGCCATCACCACTAAAAATCGCCATTCTTGCCTCTGGTAGTGGCACCAATGCCCAGGCTATTTTTGATAAAATCGCTGCTGGCACACTCCATGCGCAAGTGGAGCTTGTCATAGCCAACCGCCCGAAGGCTCCCGTTCTGGAGCGCGCCCAAAAGGCAGGCGTGCCGACTCTTATGCTGGATCACACCACCTATCCTGACCGCGAAACCTTCGATCAGGCTCTGGTGGATGCCCTCAAGCAAACACAGACAGAGCTTATCGTGCTGGCCGGATACATGCGCCTTCTCACCTCCCGTTTTCTGGAAGCATTTCCGGGCAGAATCATCAACCTGCATCCAGCCATTCTCCCCGCCTTTCCTGGCGTACATGGTGGTGCGGATGCGCAGGCGTGGGGAGTCAAAATCACAGGCTGTACTGTCCACTTTGTGGATGAACTCGTTGACCATGGCGAGGTGATTGTTCAGGCTGCCGTGCCCGCCCATCCAGGGGAACCTCTGGAGACGCTCATGCAGCGCATCCATGCTCTTGAGCACCGCATCTATCCACAGGCTATTCAGTGGTTTGCAGAAAAACGTGTACAGCGTCACAACAGACAGGTACACATCCTGCCCTCTTCAAAAAAGCAGCTCCTGCCCAATGACCACTGGCTCGTCTGGCCACCCCTTGAAGAAGGTTTCTAACGACGTCACAATAAGGATAAGGAAAGTAAAGGACAGCTATGCCCCGTCAGGAACATATTCGCAATTTCTGCATCATCGCCCACATCGACCACGGTAAATCAACTCTGGCCGACCGTATTCTTGAGCTTACCAAACTGGTCTCTGACAGAGAAAAACGAGATCAGTATCTGGACAAAATGGAGCTGGAACGCGAACGGGGCATTACTATCAAAGCCCAGGCAGTACGCATTCCCTACACTGCAAGCGATGGCAAACACTATATTCTCAACCTGATTGACACTCCAGGCCACGTGGACTTCAACTATGAAGTCTCACGCTCACTGGCTGCCTGCGAAGGGGCACTGCTGGTTGTGGACGCCACACAGGGCGTAGAGGCTCAAACACTGGCCAATGTCTATCTGGCTCTGGATCATAACCACGAAATCATTCCTGTCCTGAACAAGATTGACCTTCCCAGTGCCGAGGTAGATCGCGTCAAGGCAGAAATTGAAGAAGCTATCGGGCTTGACTGTGCCGATGCGCTGCCTGTTTCGGCAAAAACAGGAATGGGCGTTGATGCCGTTCTGGAGGGTATTGTCCAGCGTCTGCCAGCTCCTGAAGGTGATCCCAGCGCTCCATTGAAGGCTCTGATTTTTGACTCCTGGTACGATGCCTATCAGGGCGTTGTGGTGCTGTTCCGCATTATGGATGGCACACTGCGCAAAAACAACATTGTTCGTCTCATGTCTACCGGCAAGGAGTACGAAGTGTTACGCCTTGGAGTCTTTTCTCCAGAGGCTAAAGACACGCCTTCTCTGGCGGCAGGCGAAGTAGGTTTTTTATGTGGCAGTATCAAGGAACTGGGGGATGCCAAGGTCGGGGATACCATTACCCTGGCAGAATGTCCCGCAACAGAGGCTGTTCCAGGCTTTAAAGAAGTCAAACCCATGGTTTTCTGCGGTCTGTATCCATCAGAATCTGATGACTACGAAAATTTGAAAGTTGCTCTGGAAAAGCTTCAGCTCAATGATGCCGCATTCTCTTTTGAGCCAGAAACATCACAAGCACTCGGCTTTGGTTTCCGCTGTGGCTTTTTGGGGTTGCTGCATATGGAAATCATTCAGGAGCGTCTTGAGCGGGAATTTGAAGTCAGTCTCATTGCCACAGCGCCTTCTGTTATTTATAAGGTAGAAACCACCGACGGCGCATCGCTCGACATAGACAATCCCTCAAAGCTTCCTGACCCTGCCCGCATCAAAGCCCTGTATGAACCTTTTGTGCGCATGGATATACATGTCCCCAACGAATACGTTGGCAATGTCATGAAGCTTTGTGAAGAGAAACGTGGTTTCCAGAAAAATCTGCATTATCTGGCTCTGAATCGCGTGGTCGTCACCTACGAGCTGCCCTTCGCAGAAATCGTCTATGACTTTTTTGACCGTCTCAAATCCACGACGAAAGGCTATGCCTCCATGGATTATGAACCACTGGACTATCGAGAATCAAACCTTGTGCGTCTGGACATCCTGCTCAACAGTGACCCTGTAGATGCGCTGGCTGTGATTGTACACAAGGATAAATCTTACCACTACGGACGCTCACTGGCACTCAAGCTCAAACGCACCATTCCGCGTCAGCTTTTTGAGGTTGCCATTCAGGCTGCGATTGGCAACAAGGTCATTGCGCGTGAAAGCGTTTCTGCCTTCCGTAAAAATGTGACTGCCAAATGTTATGGCGGCGACATTACCCGTAAGCGCAAGCTTCTTGAAAAACAAAAAGAAGGCAAGAAGCGCATGAAGCGGATGGGCAATGTGGAACTGCCCAGGAAGCCTTTCTGGCAGCATTGCAAGTGGGTGATGACGATTAGATTCTTTGAAAGAACAGCAAATATCTTTCATTGTGGGAATGGCGTATCATATTTGGTATGAACGCCATCCCCGATGAACGTTTCACGTGGGACAAATTAAAGAGCAAAGAATATGTTCTGGGCTATCGGCTTTCTTCTTCTGGGTATATGTCTTGGCTTTTTGCTACTCCATCGCAATATTTCGCGCTTTATGGAGCGTGGTCTTTCGTGTATTATCTGTGTGCTGCTGTTTCTTATGGGTATCTCCATCGGCAGCAATGACGTCCTTATGCGCAGCCTGCCACAGCTCGGATGGCATGCCCTGCTCCTCACACTTGCCGCCATCATTGGCAGTGTTCTCTGTGCGGCTCTGCTTTGGAAATATGTTTTTGCCCGCACCTCTTCGCGTCAGTAAAAGCGCTCTTGAGTTTTGCAGCAACAGTATTTTATCAGCTCAAGACATACCTCCAGTATTTTCGTAAAGCTTGCTGTTAAAACAAGCAGAACACTCTTTTCTCAGGCATACAAAAGCCTTTGGCATTATTCCTAAAAATAGGTATAATGGCTTTTGGTGCATATAGCAAAAGTGGCGATGGGCAGGCAATGATAGAGCTTATAGCCTCATATGTTGATGAAAGGCTGGAGAAATATTTGTCAATATTGCAATGATATATAACGTTATAGGCAATCTGCTCCCGCGAGATTGCCTATAAAAAAGACTGTAATTAACAAGAGCTTGCTACTGCACAGCAGGCTCTTCAGCTTCAGGATCAAAATCAATAATACGCCCCTGAAGCCATACATAGGCGTCTATCTCATCCCCCACCTTGGGTTCGTATTCTCCCAAAACACGGGCTGGAACATACAGCATCACATTCAGTGCCGGTGCCTCGGCGGGCATGTCAAAAGCCACACGCAGCATTGTCATATTTTCTTTTTCAAGCTGACATGATTCCACAGCCAGCACTGTGGTACGCAATTGATACTCGCCAAAAACACGTCCGGGCATAATGATTTTTTTATTCCGTAAGGAAATCTTGAGTGGCGGCACATCAAGGCGACGCTTCTCAGGGTTTGCAGCCAGCCATTCCTCCGCATACATTTCATACTGTGGCCCCTGTGTGATGGTTAATTCATCCACAAGCGCCCGCCGTACTCCAAAAGCAAGCCCAGACAAAAGAAAGGTATGCGTCACTCCTTCCGTCAGATCCTGCGCGTCACGAAAATAGGTAGGACTGTAAAACCACATGGGATTGCCACCCTCAAAGACAGACACCGCCACATTCGCCTCAACGCCGCTATGCCAGGGATGCACACCAGCTACCGTCAAATCATTGGGCAAGCCTTCCAGCAAAGGTACAGCGGAAGCAGGCTTCATCTCCTTGCCTTCCTCACCACGCATAATCACCGCAGCCCGCGCAGGCTGATCGGCAGGCCATGCCATCAGCACATATTCCATCCCCTTGCTGCTATGCTGCCATGCTGGTCGTGTTCCCCCAGAATGCAGCACAGTACCCACAATCTGTGGCATCAAGGCTTCGGGATTACCAACAACAGCAGCCCAGGCATTCCCCAGGTTTTCAAAATGAATACGGTTTGCACCCAGCATCGCTTCCTGTGTTTCAGAATTGGATGCGGCTGAAGCTGCGTTTTCTTCTGTCATGGAAGATGCCTCTTCACTGGATTGCATTTTGCGGGATTCTTTTGCCATTGCGCGACTCCTGAAGCATAAAATAAGCTGAACACAAGCGTCCGTGACAGGCATCCTGTCACGGACGCAGAATAATCACCTACGAACGTTCACGCCGTCTGCGGTCACCACTACGGTCACCACCGCGATCGCCGCCACGACGATCGCCACGGTCTCCACGATCCCCACGGTCAGAACGTGGCGGACGGGCTGTATCTTCTGGATTCCAGGGATGTCCCTGCTCTTCCAGCAACACCGCCTTGCGGCTGGCACGGATACGATCACCGTTAATCTCAATGACCTTAACAGTCATATCCTCACCCAGACGCGCCACATCTCCTGGCTGGTTCACCCGATTCACATCCAACTGGGAGACATGCACCAGCGCCTCAAGATTGGGCAGAATTTCCACAATCGCGCCAATTTCGAGAATTTTGCGCACTTTTGCCGTATAGTTCTTGCCCACTTCAGCGCGCTGATCGTAGTAAAGAACCATTTCTCTGGCACGCTCCATTGATGCTCTTGTAGGCGCAAAAATAGAAATGCGACCGCTGTCATCAATATCCACAGAAGCGCCTGTTGCCGCCGTAATCGCTTTGATATTCTTGCCACCAGGACCGATAATCAAACGTATAATATCGGGATTGACCACAACCTCTTCATGCTGTGGCGCGTAGGAAGAAAGCTCTCTGCGCGATTCAGGCAACACGCTGGCCATCTCATTCAGGATGTGAAGACGTGCTTCCCGTGCCTGTTGCATGGCACGAGACATGATTTCCGTTGTCAGGCCAGTGATTTTAATGTCCATCTGCACGCCAGTCACACCTTCAGCGGTACCAGCGATTTTGAAGTCCATATCACCCAGCGCATCTTCATCGCCCAAGATATCTGTCAGTACGATAAATGCATCGCCTTCTTTAATAAGCCCCATTGCCACACCAGCAACAGGAGCGCTAATCGGCACACCAGCGTCCATAAGGGACAGACAACCACCGCAAACCGCCGCCATGGAAGAAGAACCATTGGATTCCAGTGTTTCTGCCACAACACGCAATGTGAAGGGGAAATCACCTTCTGCGGGCAAAATGGGACGCAAGGATTTTTCCGCCAGCGCACCATGCCCGATTTCGCGGCGGGAAACACGTACCGGCTTCACTTCGCCTACAGAGAATGGAGGGAAATTATAATGCAGCATGAAACGCTTTGTTATATCTCCCACAAGTGAATCCACGCGCTGTTCATCCGTGGAAGAACCCAGCGTCGCCACCACAAGTGATTTTGTTTCCCCACGGGCAAAAAGAGCAGAACCATGCGCACGAGGCAGCAAACCAGCCTGTATTTGAATGGGACGTACCGTTTTGGTATCGCGCCCATCTATGCGTATACCATCACGCAAAATACGGGCACGCACGACCTTTTTCTCAATGGAGCCAAGAATTTCTCCAGCTTCACGCAGCGCATCAGCATCTTCAGCCCAGCGCGCATCAGCCTTCAACGCTTCCATAACCACATCTTTAATGTGCTTGCGGGCGTCTTTGCGCTCCATCTTTTCAGGAATACGCATAGCGGCTTCCATTCCCGCATCCATAGCCAGAGCGGTTACCTGCGCAATCAATTCTTCATTATCCACGTGAGGCGTGAATTCCATTTTGGGCTTGCCCACAAGCTCACGCAAACGCATCTGTGCTTCAATGAGAGGCTGTACTTCCTTGCGCCCCCACTCCAAAGCTTCGATAATCACTGCTTCAGGAATGAAAATGGCTTCCCCTTCCACCATGGTCAGCGCATCCTGAGAAGCGGCAAAAACAATATTCAAATCACTCTGTGCCATTTCAGCGAGCGTAGGATTGAGCACAAACTGGCCATTGATACGGCCAATACGCCCCCCCGCCACGGGGCCTTCAAAAGGCAGAGGAGAAATCAATACCGCTGCTGAAGCCGCTGTAATGGCGAGAATATCCGGTTCATTTTCCTGATCGGCAGAGATAACACTGGCCAGCACCTGAACATCTTCCTTAAGCCCCTTCGGGAAGAGGGGACGCAAAGGGCGGTCAATCAGACGGGAAACAAGTGTTTCACGTTCAGAAGGACGACCAATTTCACGACGGAAAAAACTGCCAGGAATACGTCCGGCGGCATACATTTTTTCCGAATATTCAACAGTCAGCGGGAAAAAGCCCTTGTCCTGCTCCAAGCTTTGTGAACAAACCGTCACAAGTACCACCGTGCCACCACATTGGCACCACACAGCGCCGCCTGCCTGATTGGCAAGACGCCCCACCTCAAAAATAACTTCTTTTCCTCCCACAACAGCACTGAGGCGTGTGGGGTTAAACATATCCTGCATAACTATAGTTCCCTTGACTACATGTCTTTCTGGAGGGGACTCCGGGGAAATGTCGATACATGCTCAAACACAATCTATCGGCATTTTCCCGGATTCCCCTGCGGTTGTGGCTTGAAAAAGCCAGAAGAGCGCGATTTACCGCGCTGAAATGATGAGGGGAGCCGAAGCCCCCCAATAACTTACTTGCGCAAACCAAGCTTCCCGATAAGCGTACGGTAACGTTGAACATCTTTTTTCTTCAGATAGTTCAGAATCTTACGACGCTGCCCGACGAGCTTGAGCAGACCAGTACGGGAGTGAAAATCCTTCTTGTGCAGCTTGAAATGCTCAGTCAGACCTTCAATACGAGCGGTCAGCAAAGCAACCTGCACCTCAGGAGAACCCGTATCTCCCTGATGTTTGGCGTGAGAATCAATAACAACCTTTTTTTGTTCAGCATCCATAACCACAGCAGTTTCTCCAAAAAGTATGAGGGTTAACTCCAAAGCCCCCGTAGAATACTCCAGACATAAGCACCATCTTGCAACACGTGACCCACCAGCGCTAGCGGTTCTCCCTGCGCACTGACCAGAATGGCTTTTGCCGCAGAGACATCTTTTCCTGCTGGAAGCGATCTCCCATTACGCAGCAAAGCTTCCTGTGCCAGCGTGACGGGGATTACCGGCCACTGCGGCAAAGCCGCTGTTACAGGCAGTATCCGTGTTGCCAGGCTTTCTGGTTCTGCCAGAATAGCCTCAAGCGTATGTGCTTTTTCCAAAGCAAAGGGATGGCTGTACTCCCGGGTCAGTTCTGTAAGCACGGCGCCGCACCCTAAACGATTCCCCAAGCTGTGGGCCAGGGAACGTATGTAGGTGCCAGAACTGCACATAACCCGAAAGCGTACAAACGGGAATTCACAAGAAAGAATTTCCGCCTGTGAAATTTCTATATTTTTCGTCTTCTCAGGAACAGCCTTGCCTTCACGCGCCAGCTTGTACAGAGGCTTTCCCTCATGCTTGGCAGCGGAATACGGAGGCACTGGCTGCACACTCACACCAAGCCAGTCCTGCACAACAGCGCGCACATCCTGCTCCTGAATATGCTGCCAGTCCCGCTCTTCCAGTAGCGCGCCTTCAGCATCCCATGTGTCCGTTATCTGACCAAGGCGCAACACACCATTATATGTTTTGCCACCATCAGCCAGTAAATGACCTGAAATTTTTGTCGCATGCCCCAGCAATACAAGCAACACTCCCGATGCCATGGGATCAAGAGTTCCGGCATGTCCGATCTTTTTCTGCCCCAGGCGCTTGATAGCAGCAATACAGCGAGCAGACGTCGGTCCCGAAGGCTTATGCAGCACCAGCACACCATGTTGCTGTGGCACATGGGGACGGCTGGTCATTTTTTTCTCACACACAGCCACCGTATTCTGATCAGCCTTAGAGGAAAAAGAGCCAGATGCCGAAAGAGAACAGGCGCTCTGCGAGGACTCCCGTGAAGGGGAAGAGGAAAAAGTATCCATAAGCAAAGAAAGAGATATAATCTTATTTTTCCCGTTCGTCCAGTCTTCTCTAGGCAAGCATAAAACAGGGATTATTCCAGAGCATCAAGCATGGTATTTACAGCCTGCAATATATGCTCTTCGCTCATTTCAATATCCATATTCAGCGAGCAGCCTGCGGCATTGCGATGCCCACCGCCTCCCATGGAAGCCGCCACCGCACGCACATCTGCCTTACCCGAAGAGCGCAAACTGAACTTGATGCGTTCCGGCGCATCCTCACGCGCCAAAACAGCCACACGACTTCCCTTCAAGGCACGCATCTGTTCGACAAAGCCTTCCAGGTCTTCTTTCAATGCGCCGCATTCCCGCAAATCAGCAAGACGTACGCTCACAGAAGCAATAGCTCCCTGACGATGCAAAGTCACCCGCCCCATCAGACGCCCCCAAAGACGCATACGGGCAAGACTCCACTGATTCTCTGTTTCAGCGCGCAAAGCAGCAAGATTAAGCCCTTCCTGAACCAGATGTGTGGCTAAAGCAAGAATGCGCACATCAGTATTCGCATGGCGAAAACCACCAGTATCCATCAAAATGCCCAAAGCCAGAGCCCGTGCCAGCTCATCGCGCAATCCGAGTCCAGCCGCTTTTGCGATATAGGCCACCATCTGCGCTGAAGCTGCCATGCTGGGATCAACCCAGTTTGTCAGTGTTCCAAAATTTGGATTACCCAGATGATGATCAATATTAACACTGGGTACTTCCGAAAGGAGTGGCGTTATGGCTTCTCCGGCACGCGCTACATCACCACAATCCATAAAAAGAATATTCTGCGGCTTGAAAGGAAGTGCAGAAAGGCTGGTATGCCAGTGCGCAGGTAAAGGCATAAATGAAAAAAAAGCAGGCATGCAGGAATCATTATATAAAATATATTCCTTGCCCAAGGCACGGAGAATCCAGCCCATCGCCAATGTTGCCCCTACCGCATCCCCATCGGGACTCGCATGGGCACACACCAAAAAGCGATCGCGCAAGCGCAATATTTTCGCGATTTCTAAGGCTTTTTCCATCACATCCTGTGGGAAAACAGCAATCTCGGCAGCCATAGTATCCCCACCAGCATCAGTCAGCAGCATATATTTCCATATCATTATAGGTCATTTCTTCAGGACACACTGCTTCCATCATAAGAAGACATTTGTCCATGCGACTACGCAAATAGCCTTCGCTATTAGCAACAGAAGCTGCCGCCAAACGCAAACGTGTCAGACTTTCCTCAGTACCGACCTCAGCGATGGCAACATTGAACTGATTGCGTACCTTCTGTTTCAGGCTGTTTGCTATGCGCCGTTTTGCCTTGAGGTTGTCATTCCCGTCAAGAGAGAATTCAACAGTCAGTACCGCTACAAATACTCGCATAATTCACCCGACAGCCCTTTGGCAAAAACGGGGAAAAGCACCTGTCAAACAGGCAGTTTTCCCCGTCAGAACAATCCGGTCAAAAAACACTCTCACATGCCAATCTTCCGGTATATACGCGCGGGAAAAATATACCACACTCCTCTGCCCAGGCACAAGAGGCTTTCCCGCTCCCTGAATACGTTGTTAACAGCAAGCTACAGTGTTGCCGCTTCTTCAACGGTTTCAAAGGCTTCAATAATATCAGCAACCTTGATGTCATTAAAATTCTCAAGACCGATACCGCATTCATTGCCCTTGGCAACATCTTTCGCATCATCCTTGAAGCGCTTGAGCGAAGAGATCTTACCCGTGTAAATAACAACGCCATCACGCAAAAGGCGTACACCAGCGTTGCGCAACATCTTGCCATCAGCCACATAGCTTCCGGCAATCACGCCGACCTTGGGCACACTGAAGGTTTCACGTACCTCAGCCTGTCCCAGATAGACTTCACGCTGCACAGGAGCAAGCATACCCGCCATGGCGCTCTTAATGTCCTCAACAAGCTTATAAATAATGTCATAGAAGCGAATGTCTACATTTTCGCGTTCAGCCACTTCTTTGATTTTTGCTGTGGGACGCACATTGAAACCAATGATAATAGCCTGCGATGCGGATGCCAGCAGAATATCAGATTCAGAAATCGCGCCTGCACCACCATGTACCACATTGATGCGCACCTTTTCCGTGCTCTGCTTCAACAGTGATTCTGAAATGGCCTCCAGTGAGCCCTGCACATCCGCCTTCAATACCAGATTGAGCGTCAGCGCTTCCAGGTCTGAAGCATTGCGCGAGAGGAAAGTTTCCAGAGTAACTTTTGATTCACGGGCAAGCTCACGCTCACGCTGCTTGATCGCGCGCGAATCGGCAATGCGACGTGCGACTTTTTCATCCGCAATCACAATAAACTCTTCGCCCGCCTCAGGTACACCGTCAAAACCCTGTACTTCGACAGGAATGGACGGACCCGCTTCTTTCACTTTCTTACCCTGATCATTGAAGAGCGCACGTACACGTCCAGAGAACACACCACAAACAAAGTTATCACCCTGATGCAGTGTTCCCTGCTGGATGAGCACTGTCGCCACAGGGCCACGCCCCTTATCCAGCTTCGCTTCCACAATATGACCACGGGCAGCCTTGTCAGGATTGGCCTTCAGCTCCATTACTTCGGCTTGCAAGGCAACCAGCTCCAAAAGCTCGTCCAGACCCTCACGGGTTTTTGCAGAAACCTTGGCAACAATAGTATCGCCACCCCAGTCTTCTGCCTGCAATCCCAACTCTGCCAGCTCACGCAGCACCCTGTCAGGATCAGCGCCCGCCTTATCCATCTTGTTAACAGCTACCATAATGGGTACGCCAGCAGCCTTAGAGTGGTTGATCGCCTCTCTGGTCTGCTCCATAACACCATCATCAGCAGCAACAACAAGAATAACCAGGTCGGTTACCTGCGCGCCACGTGCGCGCATGGCAGTAAAGGCTTCGTGACCAGGCGTATCCAGAAAGACAATATCGCCTTTCTTTGTCTTTACATGATAGGCACCGATATGCTGTGTAATGCCGCCAGCTTCACCACTCGTGACGTTCGATTTGCGTATGGCATCCAGCAGTGATGTCTTGCCATGGTCAACATGCCCCATAATTGTCACAACAGGGGGACGCTGCTTCATCTGTTCAGACGTATCCTCTTCTACAGGAATAAGATAATTCTCTTCCTGGAAGCCTGCGCGCTCCACCTCATAACCAAATTCTGCCGCAACAAGTGTCGCGGTATCAATATCTAATGACTGGTTGATGGTAGCCATAACACCAAGACCAAACAGAACCTTGATGATTTCATTGGACTTGAGCCCCATCTGATGTGCCATATCTGCCACACGGATAGCCTCGCTCACGCGAATCTTGCGCTTTGCCGCCTTCAATGGCTGTGAAGCTGCCTGCGCTGCGGTACGTGGCTCTTTACTCTTGGCACGACGGGATTTGCCACGATTCATACGTGGCATGCCATCATCATCTATATGACGTCCGGCATCACCCTGCTGAAAATCAACGGTTCTGCGATTTTTCAAACGCTTCTTTTTGCTCTGCCCTTCACGCCCATCCGCACCAGGCTGACCTGAAGCTGGGGGGAAGGAAGAAGGAGCGCCACCAGCAGGACGTGCTCCCATAGGTGGACGGGCACCACCACCGCCAGGACGCGGCGGACGACCCGCTCCAGGGGCACCGCCACCAGGACGCGGAGCTCTGTCGCCACGATTGTCAGCACCACGCCCATCCCCAGAACGGGGAGGACGTCCATCACGCGGGGCACCACGACTGTCATCACGGCGCTCGGCAGGTCGGGGCGTTGTTCCTGGCTGTGGTCTGGAAATAACACGAACCCGTGATACAGGTTCCGCAGGCGCACTTGCTTCCTGAGCCTCATTTGCAGAACCTTCTTCAGAAGCTTTTGACTCAGAACGCGGCAGAAGCGTTGGAGCAGAAGAACCTTCAGGATTGGCAGAGGCAGATGCCGTGCGCGCACGCTTTTCTGTTTTTTCACGCACAGGTGCGGCTTCAGGTGTCGAAACGGCGTCCAGAACAGGGGGAGTTTCCGGAACCACAGGTTCAGACACTTCTTTGGGAGAAGCTGATTCCACGGCAGGAGGCGTGTCCGCAGGATGAGAGACAATACGGGCACGATGAACAACCGCTGGCTCTTTTCCTTTTTCCTGAGCTGGCGCCACAGGAGCAGGAGCAACTTCTGGTTCCACACTTTCTACCACTTCCGCCTTCTCAGCAACAACAGGTGCTTCTTCCTTGGGAGAAGGCGCGGACACAGCTTCTTCTTTCTTGCGGCGACGCACAATAACAAGAGGCTGATTCTCTTTGGAATCATCTGTGTTCTGTACCGCCATATGCCCACGCACGCGCTCAACTTCTTCCTCGGTAAGAGAGCCCTGTGTTGTCTTGGCAGCACAGTTCAAATCTTTGAGAGCCTGTAGCATATCCTTCTGGGGAATATTCAACTCTCCCATCAGATCCTTGATTTTGATTTTCTTATCGCTCATTTTTTTACCCCCTTGCGCCGCGTAGCCCAACGGTAGTTCGCAAATTTCCGCACGCAATCCGGATTGTCACAAAGATACCAACCTCTGCCTGGCATGGTCTTTGTGGGGTCAAGACAGGGCTCCCCTTCACAAGAGAGCACATAGCGGCGCACATCCCGCTTGGCAAAACGCTGTCTGCAAATAACACACATCCGCACAGGAAAGGTTCCTACAGGAACACCCTCCAAAAACTCTTCTTCCATTATTCATTCTGCTCCGCATTTGCAGCAGGCTT
>CAMTOM010000004.1 GCA_947074125.1 uncultured Desulfovibrionaceae bacterium | reverse complement strand
AAGTCGTCGATGACACCTCTGGATAACACCACAGGCCCCCTTCCAACTGCCGCACTAAACGCACCCTTGCCAGACGCCTTTTTCAGGGCATTTGGGGAAATCATGGCAAAAGGACGGGTCACCCCAAGCTCAGTCACCATAGGATAGTAAGCCCCCCGCATAACAATGCGGAATGTGTCCGCATCAGGAGCCTCTACCTTCTCCAGCCAGCGCATCATTTCCAGCCAGCTATGACGCTCACGATTCTCCAGAATGGCATCAAAATTGGCCTTAATGGCAAAGGCATCACAAGGCTCTCCATCAGTAAACTTGACTCCCTTACGAATTTTAAAGGTATATACACGCCCATCAGGAGATATTTCCCAGCTTTCCGCCAGGCATGGCTGATAACCTGTCGGCGTAATATCTACCAGCGTTTCAAACAACATCTCCTGTGCGTACATCTCACCCGCATACAAATGAGGATTAAGATCGCGAATATCACGATAATTCACGAAATTTAGCGTATCATTCTGGTCTGCCGCATGTCCGGTACGCCCCCCTCCCGACAGCATCAAACCGCCGAACAACAGACCACAGCACACAGCTTTAGCCAAATAAGAAAGCTTCATATGACCCCTCTGTCTTTTTGAAAATAGAATTGAATTTCTTTTTCAGAAACTACATATCTTCTCTCCAAAAGGCAAGTATTTTGTTCACTCTTTATAACTATCTGCCATTACTTTAATAAAAATGAACATATTTTATGCAGTACACAACCCACAGCACCACCCCCTCCTTTATTAAAGTTTTTTGAAGGGTGGGGGTATGGCCGACCTGAAAGGTGCAAAGCGTGTCCGTTAGCGAATGTGTGGGCTTTACGGACATCGAGAGCTGAGATGGGAGGGACACTTTTGTTCACAAAAGTTTCCCTCCCCCATACGTCTTAAGAGCGCTCAATAAGAAAAACCCGACGGCAGCACCTGCAACCGTCGGGCATTACTATATATACGCACCAAGACTATCTACTCACAATTAGCCCTTGCGACTCACCTTGTCTGCCTGCTCCTTCATGCGAACCGCTCGCTTGGCACTATCTGGATGCGAAGAAAACATCTGCGCGACTGCTGAGGCCTGCTTGCCTCCAGAAAGCTTGACCAGCGTCTGCAACGCATTGCTCATCGCATAAGGATCTATGCCATTATTCATGCAGAACGATAAGGCATAATCATCCGCCGCATACTCCTGCTTCTGCGAAAACTGTGCCTGCACAAATGCCTGACTTAACTCACCAACCTGCGATTCTGCCAGCATACCTACTGTGCCGCCTGCAGCACTCACTGCCGTGCGACCGGCTGTAATCATATACGCATTACGCATGGCGCGCTTAACATCCCCATGCATGACATGACCAATTTCGTGCCCGATAACAGCCATCAGCTGCGGATCGTCCATCGCATCCATCAAACCGCTGAAGACACGAATGCTGCCATCGCCCGTCGCAAAGGCATTGATACTTTTTGTCAAATACACTTTGAAATTGGGAGTTATCCCCGAAACCCGAACATTGCGGGTCAACTTCTCAAGACGCTTGGCGTAAGGGTCGTTCGCAGGGGCAATCGTATTCTTGCTGTCCATGCCCTGCACGGCCTGAAGGCTCAAAGAACGCACTTCATTGTCAGAAAGCGTCAGCCCCTTTGTTGCCGTCAGTCCCGCTTTCACTCCTTTTAACATATCAAATGCCCACACCTCGCCAGGCATAAGAGACAATGCGCCCAGCGCCAATAAAAAATCACGCCTCTTCATAATGGTCACTCCATAGCTATTTGTTATGAACCGACTGTTCACATCATTTCGGTTCACACCAGTATTATTTTTTTCGTAACGTATAGCGAAGCAGACGAAAATACAAGTTCTGTGAGGATCAAAAGACTACAGAACCCACCTCGAAGCCCTTGCCATGAGGCTAACCTTGGTTGTACAAGAAACTTTCGAACTATTTTTGAACAATCTTTAGGATACACTCCCCCCTCTTCAAATATCTCCCCTTTCCTAAATGAAAACAATGCCTATACTAAAAAAGAATCATTCATAAAACCAAAAGGATATTTCATGAGCAACACTGCCTTTACTCTGCTACAGGAAAAACACATGACTGAAGTCGGCGGTATCGCCCGACTCTGGCGTCACAACATAACGGGTGCCGAACTGCTCTCTATCTGCAACAATGACGAAAACAAATGCTTCTCGGCAACATTCCGTACACCACCATCTGACTCCACGGGCGTTGCACATATTCTGGAGCATTCAGTTTTGTGCGGCTCTGAAAAATATCCTGTCAAAGAACCCTTTGTCGAACTCCTCAAAGGCTCATTGCAAACCTTTCTCAATGCCTTTACCTTCCCCGACAAAACATCCTACCCCGTCGCCAGCACCAATTTGCGCGACTTCTACAACCTCGTAGATGTTTATATGGATGCTGTCTTCGCACCCCGTATCACTGAAGCCATCTTCCAGCAGGAAGGCTGGCATATTGAAGCTGATGCGCCTGACTCGCCCTGGTCCTTCAAAGGCGTTGTCTATAACGAAATGAAAGGCGCTTACTCCTCTCCTGACTCTGTTCTCGCGGAACAGTCCCAACAGTCCCTCTATCCGGACACGCTCTACTCGCTGGACTCCGGAGGCAATCCGGAAGTCATTCCACAACTGACCTATGAAGCATTTAAAAACTTCCACAGTTCCTACTATCATCCATCCAATGCCCGCTTTTTCTTCTGGGGAGACGATCCGGAAGAAGAGCGCCTGAATATCCTCGCAAAAACTCTCGCACCCTACACCAAGCGCGCTGTTGACTCCTCCATTCCGCTTCAGAAACGCAAAGATACGCCGCGCCTGCTGGAAATCCCCTATGCGGCTACCGAAGAGGAAAATCGCGCCTACCTCACGGTAAACTGGATGCTCTCGGAAACAAGCGATGTCGATAACAGCCTGCTGTTTGCCATACTGGAACATATCCTCGAAGGACTCCCTGGTTCTCCTCTACGCAAAGCTCTTATCGAATCCGGACTGGGAGAAGATACCACCGGCGTTGGTCTGGAAACAGATGTCCGCCAGATGTACTACTCCACTGGCCTGAAAGGACTCGCGCCTGAAGATGTTCGCAAAGCAGAAATGCTGATCTTCGATACTTTGGGACAACTGGCAGAAGAAGGCATCCCGCAAGCCGCCGTTGATGCTGCCATAAACAGTGTGGAATTTGACCTGCGTGAAAATAATTCTGGCAGCTTCCCACGCGGTCTTGTGGCCATGATTCAATCCCTCTCTACCTGGCTTTATGATGGCGATCCCTTTGCCGCGCTGGCTTGGGAAGCACCCCTCAACAAGCTCAAAGAACGCCTCGCCAAGGGGGAAAAAGTCTTTGAAGAGGCCATCAGCACCTGGTTCCTCAATAACAACCACCGCGCAACTGTCGTATTGCTGCCAGATGCCCGCCTGGGCGAAATGCGTCTGAAAACAGAGCGCGACCGTCTGGAATCCATACAGAAAGTATGTTCTGCTGAAGAACGGGCGGCTGTTGTCGCAAATACCGTG
The DNA here is from genome assembly GCA_947074125.1 of uncultured Desulfovibrionaceae bacterium. GTDB lineage: Bacteria > Desulfobacterota > Desulfovibrionia > Desulfovibrionales > Desulfovibrionaceae > JAQVCS01. The sequence goes on along the minus strand of CAMTOM010000004.1, from coordinate 13,391 downwards.
GCTCTCCAGCAAGCCCAGGCAACACCAGACAGCCCTGAAGCACTGGCAACCATTCCTCACCTTGAAGTCACTGATCTGCCTGAAAAAAATACCCTGCTGCCTCTACGCACAGACAGCACGCCCCCCAATACCTGTCTTTTCCATGAGCTTGATACCTCTGGTATTGTCTATTCAAGCTTCCTCTTCCCCATTGATACCGTACCCGCAAAGCTACTCCCGCTCCTGCCACTTCTGGGAAGAACATTCACTGAAATGGGCACTCAGGAAAGAGATTACGCCGACCTCGGTATGCGTATCGCCGCCCACACTGGCGGCATTGGCGCGGGACTCTTTGTCAGCAATGCCTTTGCCAGCAATACACCGGTTGCCTACATGAAGCTTTCGGGGAAAGCTGTCGCAAGCAAACAGCAGGACTTTTTTGACATCCTGCACGAAATCCTCTTGCGTCCCCAGCCTATTGCCAATAATCAGGAGCGCATCCTCCAGATGCTTCTGGAAACAAAAGCACGCCTTGAACAATACATGCTCTCTTTTGGCAATCGCGCCATGCTCCTGCGCCTGCGCGCCCGCCACACTATCGCCGACTGGCTCAACGAAATCACTGGCGGTGTCAGCTATCTGCAAAGCGTCAGAAGTATGATTGACCGCGTTAGCACTGATTGGGATGGCGTTGTGGCTGACCTCACAACACTGCGTCAGATCGTCGTCCAAAGCAATCGCGCCCTCTTTGACTGCACGGCCAGTACCCAAGACTGCGCGGCTGCACAGCAGGGCGCCCAGACTCTTCTGAAGAGCCTCCCCGCACTCTCGCATCCCATTGCAAACGACTGGCAGCCCGCCGCCTTTCCCGTAGCAGAAGCCTTCCGTACTCCTGCTCAGGTAAACTATGTGGGTATGGGATGTAATCTCTATAAACAGGGATACACTTTCCACGGCTCCGCAGCGGTTATTTTCCGCTATCTGCGCATGGGCTATCTCTGGGACAGAGTGCGTGTTCAGGGAGGCGCGTACGGCGTTGCCTGCCTCTTCGGACGTGTCAGCGGCAACCTCTCGTACGTTTCGTTCCGTGATCCATCGGTGAGCAGCACTCTTAATGCCTATACTGCCGTTCCCGACTTCCTGCGCAATTTCCGCCCAGACCAGCAAGAACTTACACGAGCTATCGTGGGCGCTGTGGGAGATCTTGATACCCATCTGCTGCCAGATGCCAAAGGCGCACACGCCCTCACGCATCATCTGACTGGAGACACCGAAGAACAACGACAACAGTTGCGTGATGAAATGCGTGCCACAACCGCACGCCACTTCCATGACTTTGCTGATATACTGGAAGAAGCCAGAAGCCGCTCCGTTATTGCTGCCCTCGGTGGCGCCAGCGTAGAACGTACAGCAACAGAACATAACTGGACACTACACCAGCTCTTCTAGAGCTCTTCCCTGCCCTTTCTGGCGGCTTTCAGCCTTTAGTGTAACACGCCGCCAGAAAGAGCAGTGTATTCTTTGTCAGAGGTTGGGACTCCCTTTCTCAACTTTTTGGAGAAATATATGATCCCAATTTCGCAAAAATTGAAAAACTGGCTGCAAACTCTGGGAAAAGACGATAACTGGTGCATCCTCATTACTGCCGATCCTGACGCCCTTGCCTCTGCCATGGCGCTTAAGCGTATCCTGAGTCGTCGCGTACATAGTGTTGTGATTGCAAACACCAATACTATTACACGCCCCGACAACCTCGCCATGATACGTTATTTACGCATTCCGCTTGTCGAATGGCAGGCTGACATGAAAGAACAGTTCAGCCACTTCGCCCTTGTGGACTCACAACCACATCACCATCCGGCTTTTGAAGGGATCAACTTTTCTGTTGTTATTGATCACCATCCAGAAGTTGCCGAATTCCCCGTTGCTGCACCTTTTATCGATATCCGACCCGCTATAGGCGCCACCAGCACCCTCCTGACACGCTATCTACGCTTTCTCAAAATACGTCCAGGCAGGCTCCTCTCGACAGCCTTGCTCTATGGCATTCGCACTGATACCGCCGTTTTTGAACGCTCCGGCACTATTGATGACTTCAATGCCTACCAGTGGCTCTTCCATTATGCTGACAATACTTTATTGCGACGTATTACCCGCAGCGAATACCTGCGCTCCTGGCTCCCTCTCTTCGGGCGCGCCTTTCGCTCACTGCACCCCTGTCGCGGGAATGGCGCACATACCCACTTGGGCGATGTCTCCAATGGAGATCTGCTGGTCGCCATAGCTGACTTTTTCACACGGGTACACGGATTGAAATGGATTGCTGTCAGCGGTGTTGTGACAGATACCGTTGTGATCGTTTTTCGGGGGGATGGAAGCCGCGATATTGGACGGCTCGCCATGGCGTGTTTCCAAGATGTTGGGACTGCGGGAGGACATCATGCTCTGGCGCGTGCAGAATTCCCCCTCAGCGCCATTCCGGCCAAAGAAACGGTGCGAGACTTTGTTTTCCAACGTCTGGCACATCGCCGCCTTTATCGTGCTGATGCCAGTCCCGCAAAGGAGACTTCTTCAGGCGAATGAACAAAATAGCAACAGCCAGAAAGGAATGGTCAAATCAAGTACCAATGCGTGAACAATCGCTGTAAAGAGCATGTCTTTACCAGAAGCGCGGATAATTACAGGCAGTGTTGTATCCATGGTAGTACTGCCCCCCGCGCAAATGGGAGCCAGCGCCCCATAGCATCGCGCAAGCCACACCGCCCCCAGCAATGTTATCACTTCACGAATAATATTGCTCATAAGGGCAATTGTGCCCAGCTCCACCCCTCTGTATTGTGTAATAAAAATTGAAGAAAACGAGTAATAGCCAAATCCCGCACCCACCGCCAGACATTCCGCCAAAGAATACGGAAGAAAAATACTGACCGCCGCCACACCCACAAATGTACCTATCACAGTGCAGACAGGCACCAGCAACACACGCGGGTGCAAGGTACGCAACATTTCGCGCAAACGCCCATCTGCGCCAATACTGATCCCTACCAGCAGCATCAATACATAGAGAGCGCCCAGACTGGCCTCGTCTATGGCAAGATTCTCAGGCAGCCATGTGCTCCAGCCAAGTACAATACCGACCAGGAAACAGCCAAGGATTGTCAGTGTTCCGTTCATATTTCTCTGATAATGACTGTATCATCTTAAATAAAAGAGAAAACCTTTCGCTTACAAAAGGCTTTCTCTCTCTCACACATCATTTTTTCTCACCCACCCCGACAAGAGCGGATAAGACACATCGCCTAAAATCTACTCTACCGTCACACTTTTTGCCAGATTGCGAGGCTGATCCACATCTTTTCCGAGGTAATCTGCCATTTCATAGCTGAAAAGCTGCAATGCTGGCAAGGCCGCAAAAGCAGCCAAAGCGCCTGGCACACAAGGAATCTGCCAGACATCATCCACCGGAATTGATAGTGGGCCATCTGTCAGCGCAACGACCTGCCCCTGCCGCGCCTGTACTTCCACAATATTGGATTGCACTTTAGGCAGCAGCGCGTCATTAAGAGCTAAGGCAAATGTGGGAAAATCAGAATCAATAAGCGCTATGGGGCCATGTTTCATTTCGCCCGAAGCATAACCTTCAGCATGGATATAAGAAAGCTCCTTCAGCTTCAATGCTCCCTCCAAGGCAAGAGGGAAACAATGCCCACGCCCAAGATAGAAGAAGCTACGCGCTTTTGCGTAACGGGGAGCTATTGCTTGAGCCTGCTTGTGCATTGCAGGAAGATGCTGCTCAAGAATATCAGGCAGGGAAGAGAGCGTCTGCAAAATCTCTGCTCGCTGCGCAGACGCGAAGCAATCTTTTCGCGTCGCCCACGCTAGAGCAATCAAGGCCAGCATCACCATCTGGCTGCACATTGCCTTTGTAGAAGCCACACTTATTTCTGGTCCCGCCTGTGTATAGATCACTTGTGATGCGTCACGTGCAATACTGGAACCGACAACATTGCACAAACCAAGCACCGGTACATTGCGCTGTTGCGCAATGCGCAATGCCGCTAGCGTATCCGCAGTTTCACCACTTTGGCTGATTACCATAACCATATCGCGCTCATTGAGAATCAAGGCCTCGCGATAGCGAAATTCCGAAGCGATTTCCACACTCACGGGAATCTGTGCCCAACTCTCAAGCAAATGACGTCCCCAAAGCCCCGCATGATATGATGTACCACAAGCCACAATGTGCAGGCGCTCTGGCACAGGAAGCGTCTCCAGTTCTGGCAGGAGTACCCCCTTCCGATCTGGCGTCAGACGCCCAGTCAGACAGTCACGAATGACTCTGGGCTGCTCGAAAATCTCTTTGAGCATGAAATGCCGGTAGCCACCCTTCTGCGCGGCCTGCATATCCCACTGAATAGCCTCACACTGCTTCTGGCAAGGCTTGAGCGTTTCAAGATCCAATACTTCCCAGCTATTTGCCGTGAGGCGCACAACTTCCCCATCATCCAGAAAAACAACATTTCTGGTATAGGGCAGAAAAGCAGGAATATCAGAGGCTACGTAATTTTCTCCCACACCTGAACCCAAAATCAACGGGGCTGCCATACGTGCCGCATAAAGCACACCAGGCTCTTCAGGACTCATCAGAGCGACCGCGTACGCACCATGCGCCTGACGCAATGCCCAGGCAAAAGCCTCTTGCAATGTCGCGCACTGTTTGCGCCCTTCCGCAATCAGATTCACGAGCACTTCAGTATCTGTTTCAGAAGTAAAGGTATGTCCTTTGGAAAGCAGGCCTTCCTTAAGCTCCTGAAAATTCTCAATAATGCCATTATGCACAATGGCAATCTGTTTATTATTGGAGCAATGCGGATGCGCATTCCTCTCAGCAGGCACACCATGCGTAGCCCATCGTGTGTGTCCTATGGCACATGTCGCAACAGTATTTGGAATCTGCGCGAGCTTTTCTTCAAGGCAGACAAGTTTTCCCTGCGCCTTAACAACCTCAAGAGCGTTTTCCCGTATAAACGCGACACCTGCCGAATCATAGCCGCGATACTCCAGACGCCCCAATCCTTCTACCACAAGCGGCACTGCTGGACGGTGTCCTGCGTATCCAATAATCCCACACATACATGACCTCTATTGGTGTAATAAAAAACAAATACTAAAAAACAAAGGGGGCATGAGCCCCCCCTGCTACCTCATGTAGCCTTATAAACAAATATATCTTCATTGAGCATGCTGTCGCGTAAACACACAGGACAGCACTCTTTACAAGAAAACAGCATAGGAAAAGATTCTTCGCTATTTACATATTTTTGCGCTCAATCACAGCAGAATCCAATATCTCAATATTGCCCTCGCGGAACAAATGTTCAAAGAACATCTGCAACATGGCATCTTTGCGTTCCTGCTCCAATGTTGAACCAAAAATCTCTGCCAGAGGCTCAAATTTCTTGTCATCGGGCAGAATACTCTGAAGTGGCTGCACCAGCACCGCTCCCCCCTCATCAGAGTCTGCTTCCATCACGGTATATACTGTTGGCAGCCATACACGAAGTGCGCTATTGAAAAGCGCCGCATTCATATCTTCATTGGGAAGAAAACCTGGCAGTGCGGCTGTTCTTGGCATTGGTTCCGAAGTATGCCTGCGATCACGCAAGGCAACGGGCAGATCACGCCCCAGCATATTCTTGCGCGCATCCGCGGCTTCCTTAAAGGCTGTCTGACGTGCTTTTTCACGTGTCAGATTGACGGTAATCTCCTCTTCCACTTCCTCAAAGGGACGTATTTTTTCAGGACTGCTTTCAGCAATACGAGCAAACCAATACACATCATTACCCGCAGCCAGAGGCGTTTCCAGCATTGTGCCTGCGGCAGCAGCCATTACCGTGCTCACCTCAGCAGACTTCAAGCCCATATCGGTCAGTTCCACGGCAGACTTTGAACCCGTCTTTGCAACCTTCAGATTTTCTTTCTGAGCAAGCTCCTGCAAGGACTGCCCTAACAGGAGGCCTTCTGTAAAGATATCCAGAACATCGCGCATTCTGTTAGCGGCTTCTTCCTGGGCAATGGCTTCCCGCACTTCTTTTTGCACTTCAGACAAAGCCCGCGTCCGTGAAGGTTCAATCGCTTCGACACGGATAATGTGCAAACCAAATTCAGAGCGCACGACTTCAGAGGTTTCCCCTTCCTGAAGCGCGAACACAACCTTTTCAAAAGGTTTCACGGTGTCGCCCATCTTAATCCAGCCGATTTCGCCACCTTTTCCAGCCGTCGCGACGTCTTGTGAGTAGCGAGCAGCCAAAGCGGCAAAATTGCCCCCTTTACTCAGGGCTGTACGTACATCTCTGGCATTTGCTTCAGCAGTGCTTACGGCTCTGGGGGTTGAGTCTGCATTCAGCACAAAGAGAATATGGCGTACGCGACGACGCTCAGGTGTGGCAAAATCTTCTTTCCGAGTTTCATACCATTCTGCAATCGTCGCATCACTCACTTTGTCTGGCTGCGCCAGCGTTGCTGGCGAAATCGCTACATATTCCAGATCAACCTTGGCAGGCACAGCATAAAGGTCTTTATGCTCATCATAATATTTTCTCACCGCCTGCTCATCTGGAATGCTGTCTTCCATATAATTTGCTGCGGGGAAATAAATGTAGTTTACCACCCGCTCTTCATTGATAAAATCAAAACGCTGACGTGCGGCATCTGCAGGCACATAGGTTGCTGATGTCATCAGACGCTCAACTTTTTCCTGCAGGGCACTTTTGCGTATATTTTCTTCATATTCGCCAGGCGTCATTCTCTGGGCAGCAAGTATATTTTTGTAGGTTTCAATATCAAACTTGCCGGTTTTATCGCGGAAAAGTGGAACCCTGGTTATAATATCACGCAATTCAGGCGCAGATATGGCAATACCCACCCGCTCAGCTTCCTGACGCAATAAGGTTTCTGTGAGCAATTGCTGCATCACACGAACTCCCAGACCAGAATCTCGCAACTGTTCACGGGTCATGCCTGGCGAGCGCTGCAACAGCATCTCTTCTGCTGCGCCATACGCACGCTCAAATTCGGCGTAATTTATCGTTTCACCATTAACCTTCAGCACGCCTCTTCCTGAGGGGCCTGACGACGTCAGAGCACCAATACCCCAGAACACAAAGACTATGATGATGATGCCAAAAAGCAGCTTTACTCCGAAAGACTGCGCATTGGTACGAATATAATCCAGCATAATGACTCCGCTTTCCAAAAATTTGTCCGACTTCTGACCGGAGCAAAAATGTGTCAAATTTCAATAATAACTGTTGTCGCAACTGCAAAGCAAATGCACAAAACAACAAGGCTACAGCATATCTTTTTCTTGTAACTGGTTAGACATACCTTGGCAAGTGCCATCGTTGCCAGCGCACATTATCAAGGAAGAACGTTCAACATTTTCTCCGGCTATACAAACAGTTTTTTGGGGCACACTGGCAGTGCAAGGCATACAGCCACATCAAATCCACATCCACCTGACTTCACATGCTATGATGCGGCTTCTTCCTGTTGTGGCAGATCATCTTCTTCCTGTGTCACAGGGGGAAGGTCTGGTTCGTGCAGGTTAATTACCCGTACCTCACCACGAGTCGCATTCACACGACGCCGGAATTGCTGACGCCAGCCTTCTCCGGCCAGCAATTGCGCCAACCACTCACAGACATGCCAGACAGGACGCTTGTCCTGCAAACCCAACAAGGTGCGACCGATGCCCACTTTACAGGAAGGACAGCCCACAATAACGGGCCCTTCATAACCTGCGCTGATAATTTCCTTCAGCGATTCCTGTTTGCGTTCACGCAAGAGGTTATAAATCTGGGGAGACGTCATGGCTCCCATTCCAGATTCTGCACAACATCCAGCACTCGGCACAAGCTTGGCACCAGTGAAGGCAGACAAAGCGCCCATCATGGCCGCACGTCCCTTGACGGCGTTGATGCCCGCCCATTCCATATGACAGGAGGTGTGAAAAAGAAAAGGACGTCCCACTTCAGGCTTGAAGCGCAAAGCAGATGAAGCCAGAGCCTCTACGGTCAACTGTCCCACATCCTGTATTGTCATCTGCGGAAAGGAATCCAAAAGACCGCTATGCTCCAATGCGTCACGACACGTACCACAAGCGGTAAGCAGATGACGCACAGCAAAGCCCTGTTTGGTTACCGTGCGTATCAGAAGTGACAGTTCCTGACGATTTTTCGCCATATTGTCTTCGTATGCGGTATCCATACCCGCCGCCCGCAAAGGATAGCCACAACAATAATGCTGGGGGGGCACGATCACAGCAAAGCCCGCTGTCAGCATCAGCATAATGGCAGCCTGCCCGATGCGATCATAAAACAGTGCGCCGCCGCAACCAGGAAAATACAACACTGCTGGCATGCCAGGCACGGGATCTGCGGGCGTAAAAATGGAACCACGGTGCATTTTGAGGGATTCATACAGATTGGTATAGCCCATCTTGGGGCCTTTGCCCGAAAAGAGGGGACTCAAGCAACGACCGCGAACACTTCCAGGAACAAAACCGAGCGCTTTGTTCTGCATTTTCTGCCCCACAGAAGCCATTTTGGCCATTTTGGGAGCACGCTCCTGAACATTCTGTCCTATCCAGTCGAGCACACGCCTTTTAAGAGGATGCCCTCCTGCGCCTTCACGCTCAAGAAAAGCGCGCAATAGCAGCGCAACATCGCCAGAAGGAATCTTAATAGGACAGTTTGCCGTACAGCGTCCGCAACTGGTGCAATGCTCAACCAGACTGCCCAGCTCCTGCAACAATCTCTCGTCGATACTTCCCTTATTGGCCTGCGAATAATATACCGCCTCCAATAACATACCCAGCACCATATTTTTGTTGCGGGGGTGATACTGCATGGAACGCTCAGGATAGCACATGGCACACACAAGCTTGCATTTGCCACAGCGCGTACAGGCCTGAATTGTGGTGAGAAGATGAATCAACTGCTCTTTATCAGCAAGCCCACTGGCTTCAATGTCGGCAATCAGACGGTTGAACGAAAAGGTAAAGGGGCGCACAGGCAATTCCCGATAGACCAGCTTCGCAGGATTCATCACATCACGCGGGTCAACTCTTTCTTTGAACTCCCGCAAGGCATCCATTTTTTCAGGACTCAGGAAAGCTATTTTGGTGATGCCGATACCATGTTCGCCAGAGACCTCTCCCCCCATCTGCTGGGCTTCTGCCATTACACGCATGGCAGCTTCCTCGGCTTCTTCCAGCATGTGCGCATCATTGGAATTGACGGGAATATTCACATGACAGTTACCATCACCAGCATGCATATGACTGGCAACCACAATACAGCTATCCTGCATATACTGGCGTATACGCTCCAGCTTGCGGGCAAGATGGGTATGTGTGGCAACAAGACCATCAAAAAAGGCCATCGCACGCGCTACAATTTCGGTATCTGACACTTCAGAAACGGCAAGATCTCCGGCTGCGGCCTTAGACGCAAAAGAAAATTCGCGATTGAATTCCTTGTCCTCCAGTGGCAGACCTGACAGACGTCCCACACTTTGAAGGGCGTGACGGTAAGCCTTGCCGACGCATTCCACATTAAGTTGCTCCAAAAAGAGTGCCCACTCAGGAATACGTTCCATAGGAATCACGACATCCTCATTCAGCTTGAAACCAGATGTCCGCTTGGCAATAACAGAAAGACGGTGCCTGTCTTCCCAAAAAACTTCCCCTTCTTTTTCATTGCGCGCAACAATAATATCGACATTATCCTGCTGCTCCACAACCTGCACAATCTGCCGCACACACTGATCAAGCAGGTAAGGATCATCGCCATCTACCTGAAGCAGAATGACTGAGATGGGGCTGCCTTCATATTTTGCCGACTTTCTTTTATATTCAATAGCCTGAACATATTTGGCATTGAACTCTTCCAGTGCCGACAGATGCGCATAATCGCCCTCGTCTCGAATACGGTTGCGCAAAGCCACAAGCTCGCGGATAACAACTGCCGCAGGCTGCATGGAGCGCCCAAAAAATTCCAGCACCATAACCCGTCGATGCTGTGGCTTTTTGTGCAGAACAAAACATGCTTCGGTAATAATACCATCCACACCTTCTTTCTGCATTCCGGGCAATCCTCCCAGTGCCTTGTTTGTAACATCTTTGCCAAGTCCAGGCAGACGGATTTCCGTTCCTTTCAGATGCACCACATTGCGCACACCACCGCTGATGTCTTTCACAACAAAAACAGCAGTCTCTTCAGGGAGAATTTTGTGGCGGGGATGATTTTCGCGCTCAATGGTAATAATTTCACCTGTAGGCGTTACCATGCGCCACCAGAGTAAGTTATCGAGGGTTGTCCCGTATTCAAAGGCATAGGGGCCGCCAGCGTTTTCAGAAATATTGCCACCAATGGTCGATGCCTGTTTCGAGGCGGGATCTACAGAAAAAAGCGTTCCCAGTTTATCGGCGGCGACAATCGCATTCTGCGTAATCACACCAGCCTGGCACACCAGGGTCATGGTTTCGCGGTCAATGGAAGAAATATGCGTCAGGCGCGTCATGCTCATAATCACAGTACGCTTGCGCGCAGGCACAGCACCACCTGTCAGACCAGAACCACCCCCACGTGGAATCAGGGCAAATTTCATATCATTGGCAAGACGCACCAGTGCGGCTATCTGCTCTGTGCTGTCTGGTTCAACAACGAGTAAGGGCAGCTCCATGCGCAAGTCTGTGGCGTCTGTCGCTGTTTCGATAAGAGCTGCGGGCTGCGTCAAAATACACTCTTCTGAGAGAATATCCCGCAATGCCGTGATGAGATTGGAGCGGAAAAGCGCTTCTGCTTCATAGGCTGACCAGAACATGGTAATGCCTTCACCGATGGCTGTCGCATAATAATGCGCGAGAGAAAGAGCGTGTTTTTCAAACTGCTCCCGAACACTCTGGCGCACTGTCGCTGCACTGATAAAGGGATTATAGGCCACCAAAAAGAGCTCTTCAGCAATAGAAATGGCCAAAGTGCGAACCGATGCAGGCCACTCTTCAAAATCAGCAATATTGATGCGTAAAATACGATTGACAACGTAGTCAGCAGGAATGGATATATGCGGGCCCTTGTGCGCCATTGTTATTTCCTCACATGTATTTGAGCGAAATTTCAATATATCGCTTTTATTTATGCTTGGCAACCAAGCAAGAAGGCGACTTCCCGCCCCTTTCATCTCTTTACTTCTTTATATCAGAGCGTATGATTCCCAAAGACACTTCGGGCATCCCCCAAAAGACAAGCTCTCCCTGATGTCCGACATACCCGCCGCTTTTGAGGATTGATCATGGCTCTTATCTACAAGCTCGAACCCCTCGTTCATATCTATGACTGGCTGCACCAGCAGTGGGAACATCCTCGTACCGAGCGAGGTATCCCACTCATCATTTTCATCATTTTTATTGTTGCGCTGAGCGGCATTGAATGTAACCGCCAAGGTCTTCTTCCCCCTGAGCTGGCAGCCATCACCCCGCGCAACCATTTCCACGCGATCAACCTGGCATTTACCCTGATCCTTGGCGCTGAACTCATGGGGCTGATTATGAGCCTCTCTTCCTCGCTCTCCCGTTCACTGGGCAAGCAATTTGAAATACTCGCGCTTATCCTTCTCCGTAATGCCTTTAAAGTACTCAGCTCGCTGCCAGAACCTGTCCATATCGGCACAGACTATGAACCACTCCTGCATATCGCTTTTTCCGCAAGCGGCGCTCTTTTTATTTTCATTTGTCTTGGTTTTTATTATCGGCTGGGACGCTTTAGAGCCTATATCAGAGTTCCAGAAATGCGTATGCGTTATGTGATGAGCAAAAAACTCATGGCGCTTGCGCTGTTTTGTATTTTCTTTGTTATCGCCCTTCACAGCGCCTGGCTTTTCCTCTCAACAGGCAAAGAGACTGACTTTTTTGAGACAATATACACGGTACTGATTTTTGCCGATATTGCCCTTGTCCTCCTTGCCCACCGCTTTATGCCTTCATTCCATGCTGTTTTCCGTAATTCCGGCTTTGTTATTGGCACACTGCTTATGCGCCTTTCCTTTTCAGCAGCATACCCCTGGGATACGCTGTGCAGTATTTTCGCCGCTATTTATGTTGTGGCTCTGACCTGGGCAACCAGCTACTTCTCACCGCATTCCATGCACTTGCGCTCGCATTCTTCACTGAAAGAATGAACGAAAACCACTATCTGCTCTTAACGTAACCACTCTTACTGACACTAATATCCCCACGGAACAGGCAGCACGAGAGTGAAAAGAGATAATTGTTTCACGTGAAAAGAATGCGCTTCCAATAAAAAAGCCGGAAACTCTTCCCGGCACTCTCGCTATGTATAAAGACCAGTAGCTACGAAAATACAATCACCGCGATGAACTCCAGATCTTCCGTATCAGTCTTATCTATAACATGCATTGCACAAGAGGGACAGTAAATCATCACGCCTACCCTGACAGACGCAGTGCCACAATGTTCGCGACCGCTGCCTTCACCTTTGAGGATATAATACACCTCAAACTCGCCTTCGTGCTTGTGCGCACCCACAGAGCAACCTGGCTGTAAAACAATATGCTTGAAAAGACGTCCTTTGCCACAAAACTCTTCAGGTAATAAAATTTCACGATTGACAGCAAGACCTTTGCCATTGGCCAATACCCCTTCACCCCATGCAATATCTCGACGGATCATAACGCTCTCCTTTTCATTACTCCACTACAGTAATTGTGGAAAATACTTTACACTTCCCATAAGTATAGCAGCAGGCCTCCTCCCCTGCAAGTTACCACAGGCAGCATATCATAAAAGTGAAAAGCCGGACTCACGTCCGGCTTTATCTATCTGTGCATGACAAAAGAACTTTTTAGTCCTTGTGCAAGAGGCTGTTTACCTGAATGAATATCTTTTCAAAGCGATCCAGTACATCGCTGATATTCACACGGGAGAAGCTGAATGCTTTGGGCTCAAGGAATGTCGGATTCTTCAGCAACCACTGAGCTGGTGTGAAACGATCGTACTGGGGCACCTGAGAGCCTTGTGCTGCCATTTGTTTTGTAACATAGGGCACAATACGTGTTACTTTCTGAGACTTGTCCAGTTGGATTTTCTTGCTCAGATTATATGCTTTATTCACCAGCGAAACATACAGTTGCTGCCCAATCAGATCTTCCATGTCGCCTTCTTCGGCATTCATGAAATCACATACGGTGAAAATCTGGTTGGATTTAAACAAACCACTGGCTTTCAGCTTTGAGGTTTCTGCTGTGGTTGTGTTGTCATAGCTGCAACACACGGCAACAGTTGCGCGAGTGCCGACAAACGACACGGCACAGGAGAAGAATTAGATGAGGAA
>CAMTOM010000003.1 GCA_947074125.1 uncultured Desulfovibrionaceae bacterium | reverse complement strand
CGTGGGAGGGCGAAGGCCACCAAAGACACGGTGGGTGAGAGAGTCTGCAAGGAAAGCAAGCACAAGAAGCTCAAGAAAAGAGATAAGTTATTAATGAAGATGGGCAGGAATAAGTTATGGGAAAAGAACGGGCAAGCCAGAGGAAACATGTTGGGGGACTGTCAGAGGCGGGAAAAGCGAAGAGTCCTGAAGCATATCCCCTACACCGCGTGTGCTGGCTGGCAGACAGATCTTTTTCTGTGAAGAAAAAAGACAACGTCCCTTCAGAAGAATCTCTCCTTCATCAGGACGCATCAATCCAGCCAAACATTGTAGTGAAAGTGTTTTTCCAGAACCAGATGAGCCAAAAAAAACAGTAATATTCTGACCTTGCGGAATATATACATCAACATCCAAAACAAAAGAAGAAGCATGGTCTATAAAACTCTTACGCACCCGAAAACGCAACATGTCCACTCCCCCAATACGAACAAGGCCAGTGCCAAACGTATCCCCATATTCATTATACGAATGTTATTCACGCATAAAATCACGAAAAGAATACTGTGCTCCTAGGCATAGCGACGCGAAACAAGGCGCTCTGCCCCCACCAGCAGACTCACACACAATACAGAAGTAAAGACAACGATAAACGTCGCCTTGGCGTCATTTCCAGCCTGAAACGCATCGTAAATAGCAAGAGCCAGAGTTTGTGTTTTTCCTGGGATATTCCCTGCAATCATAAGCGTTGCTCCGAACTCGCCCATACCTCTGGCAAAAGCCAGCATCGTTCCGGCAAAAATACCCCGCCAGGCAAGAGGCAGGGCAACCGTAAGAAAAATACGTCCCTCTGAAGCACCAAGAGTACGAGCCGCATCCTCAAACTGACTGTCTACCTGTGCCAGAGCAGCTCGCGCAGATTTATATATAAGCGGAAAAACAACCACCGTTGCCGCAACAACGGCACCACTCAACGAAAACATGAACGAAATGCCCCATTCTGTCAAAAATTCTCCAAGAAGTCCCCGACGCCCCAGAAGGAGAATAAGATAATAGCCCAACACCGTGGGCGGCAACACCAAAGGCAAAGTACACAAGGCATCAATAATGGAGGGTAATGGACCTTTACGGCGTGCAAGCAGCCAGGCAACCCCCAAAGCGAAAAGAAAGGAAATTCCTGTAGAAAGAAAAGCTACGCGCAGTGAAAGCTGCAAAGGCACCAATAGCGAAAAAAGATTTTCTGACATAAATACTTTTCCTCAACATCAATGAGCACATATCGCCAGACAACACATCTCAGGGGCGATCATTTTTACTTTGCCCCTACAAAAACTGTTGCGCGGCAATGCCTCGCAAAATCGCATGCATTACCGCACAACATAACAATGACAAGCAAAAATTGCCTGGCTTATTCGAAGCCGTACTCTGCAAGAATGGCTTTACCTGCATCAGAGCACACAAAATCAACAAATGCCTGTGCCATCTTGGGGTCTTTGCTGCTCTTCACCACAGCAAGAGGATACTCAATAGGCTTGACGCCTTCCACAAGAGTTATAATGTCCACTTTATCCTTGGCATGATACGCGTCGGTGGTATACACAAAGCCGGCATCGGCTTCTCCTCTTGCAACATAATCAAGTACCTGACGAACACTTTCGGCAAAGACCATTTTTGAGGAAAGCGCATCCCACTGTCCTGCCTTCTCAAGCGCTCCCTTGGTATAGCGCCCTGCGGGTACAGACTCGGTATTTCCCACGGCAATGCGCTTCACACCTTCTGCAGAAAGATCCGTTACAGCCTTCAGCGACAGTTTGGAGTCTTTGGGAACAATAAGCACCAGACCGTTACGGGCAAAGGTTTTACGGGTATCTTCACTGATAACACCAGCCTTCACAGCCTTATCCATTGTCTCCTGATCTGCAGAAGCAAATACATCTGCGGGCGCTCCTTCTACAATCTGCTTTAACAAAGGATTGGATGCCGCAAAGTTCGTATGTACTGTCATACCTGCATTGGCTTTTTCAAATTCGCCTTTAAGCTGTGTAAAAGCATTTGTCAGGCTTGCTGCTGCTGAAACTGTCAACTCTGCGGCTTTCGCAGATGTCACACTAAGACACAGTACCAAAGCACACACAATACCTGACCATTTTTTCACCATCACCATAAAACCTCCTTTTCAGTCATAGTCGGATGATTGGTATCATGTACATCATATTGAGCATCGCTGGCAAAGTTGTCCTTTATATTATAAAAATCGTGACATTCAGAGTGTGCTTGCATTCCCACTAAGGAATGCTATAACACAAATATGCGACAACAGTTTCTTGATAAAAGAATACTCCCTCCAACCTTTTTCCTTTTGCGAGTTTATGAGTATTTCTGCCACCACACGAGAAAATCTCTCTGCCCTGCTTCGTTCTCTTTCTGAAGGGGAACGCCTCTTTCTCAAAGAAGCTCTGGAAGAAAACCTTTCTCCTGCACCACGGAAAACGCAGCTTTCTGGCTTTGCTCTTCCCGCTACGGATTATCTTACAACTGCACAACTGGACGCTGTCAAAGACGCACTCCACACGCATATGTACAAGGCAAAAAATGCACGGGAGCGCCTGAGCCGCTTCCGGCTCCTGATATGCTATATACTGGCTCGTTACGCCGCATTACGTTTAAATGAACTGCTTGCCTTTGACGATATGAATGATTTTTTTCCGGAAAAACACATGATCCTCTGCAAAGGAAGCCACGCCCGCCAAATCGCCTTGCCTCCCGATGTTTGTGCCGAATTGCGACAGGCACTGGCCAATCCCCTTCTCCAAAGCAAGCGGGGAACTCTGACGCACTTTGACGAAGGTTACCTCAGACGCAATCTCTACATATGCGCTACCTGGTGCAAGTTACCCAAAACGCTCCTTTCCATACGCAGTATTCGTAACAGTCGCGCCGTTGAACTGTGTCGGGAAGGGATGCCATTGCATATTCTTTACAGCTTTCTGGGGATGAGTGCCTCAGAAAAAAGTACTTTCGTCCAGTACTCCCCAACTGATACTCAAAATATGGTGCACCAACATCTACAAAGAGAAATGAGCATGAAAACCAGCGCACGCAATGTCTTTCCCGGGCGCATTATCCGCTTGCGCCAGCAGGACTTTCTTGTTGAAGTTGAGCTGGTTACCCTGTCAGGCCTTCATCTCTCCGCCATTATTACTGAGGGTAGCTCTACCACCCTCGGTCTGCATGAAGACAAAATCCTCATTGCTACCATTAAAGCTCCCTGGATACATCTGTCTGTTCCTGCAAAGAAAGATACCTCCAGCAATAGCGCTTTACCACAAGCCAACCATTTTCAGGGAACTGTTACACGCATACGCAGCGCTACACTTGCCAAAGAAGTCCTCGTCACTCTCAGCGACGGAAGCACCATATGCGCTGTTTCCGGTCTGGAAGATATTCCAGATTCCCTATCCGAGGGTGATCCTGTCCATGTTTCTTTCAGTCCCTTTGCTGTTATTCTCGGTCTGGGCTAGACTGATATTTTCTCTGCCCGCACCTTAAGTATTTCCCTAAGACCACATCTGCCAAATATCTTCAACATACCTTGGTTGACCCCACACTTTTTCGTTAAAAACAAATCCACTTTATACTCTCCTCCACTCTTAAAACCTCTTTTGCGAGTAACGCTTTTCCTTTTACCAAAGAAGAGCGTTACTCATTTTCTTTTTGGTGCTTTTTTTAACAGACTTTTCTCGTTTTTTAGCTCCCTATCAAAAATTACGCTTTTCACTCTTGACGTAAAAACAGGAGAAAGGTAAGACACGAAACAAATCCTATTCGTGATTTTACATCTTTTATTATGCACTAAAAAACATAATAGCTACATCCTCTTGACCGCAAAATACGCAAGGGTACGTATTATGGCACAATCCTCTCTTCCGCTTAAAACTGTTCCTGTTAGTGAGGCTGTTGGCAATATCCTGTGCCATGATATCACCGAAATTGTTCCTGGCACGAGAAAAGGTCCCATCTTCCGCAAAGGACATGTGGTACGTCCGGAAGATATTCCTGTTTTGCTGCGCATTGGCAAAGAAAACCTTTATGTCATGGAACTGCATTCCGGACTGCTCCATGAAGACGATGCGGCATATCGCATCGCAAAAGCAGTTACCGAAGATAACATCTCCCTCACCACTCCCAAAGAAGGACGTATTGATTTCATTGCTCCCCATCAGGGCTTATTGCGTATTGATACCGAACAACTGACACATATCAACGGGATGGGTGAAATCGCACTGGCAACCCTGCACTCCTTTCAGGAAGTAAAAAAAGGACAGGCCATTGGCGGAACCCGCATCATCCCTTTGCTTATTCAGGAAGAAAAAATACGCCGTCTGGAACAGGACATCTCTTCTCCTGTTGTCGAAGTCCTGCCTTTCAAAGCACATCGTATCGGCGTTGTGACAACAGGCAGTGAAGTGTATTCAGGGCGTATCAAAGATGCTTTTGGCCCCATCCTGCAAGAGAAGTTTGCCGCACTTGGCAGTCAGGTATTTCGCCAGATTATTACGAATGATACCATGCCCATGACAAGTAATGCGATCAGCGAACTGCTTGTAGAAGGTGCAGACATGGTTGTCGTTACTGGTGGTATGTCTGTTGATCCTGATGACCGTACTCCCTCTGCCATTCGTGCTGCCGCGGGCAAAGAAATTTCTTATGGTGCCCCTACATTTCCAGGTGCCATGTTCATGCTGGCTTATAAGGATACTACTCCCATACTGGGTTTGCCTGGTTGCGTCATGTATCACCGTGCCAGCATTTTTGATCTTATCGTTCCCCGCCTTCTCGCTGGGATTACAGTTTCCCATCAAGATATCGCCTCATTAGGACACGGAGGATACTGCACCGCATGTTCAGAGTGCCGCTATCCTCTCTGTTTTTTTGGAAAAAGCTGATTCTGACATTTGATACCTTTACACTTTTCAACACTTTCTAAGGAGTCCATATGTTCAGCAAAATCCTCATGGTCAATGGTGCCCCCAAAACCGTTCTTGTCACAGCAGACACGACACTCGCCGAGGTACTTCGAGCTCAGCTCCACCTTACCAGCGTCAAGATTGGCTGTGAAAAAGGACATTGCGGCGCATGTAATGTCATTGTGAATGGCAAGCTCACACGTACTTGCGTGCTGAAAATGAGCCGTGTCCCTGAAAATGCTGTCATTACAACACTTGAAGGCATTGGTACCCCCACAAGCCTGCACCCCATTCAGGAAGCCTGGATTTTCCACGGTGCCGCTCAATGTGGTTTTTGTACCCCAGGCTTTATCATTTCAGCAAAATGCCTGCTGGATACACAGCCCAATCCGACACGTGAAGACGTGCGCGACTGGTTCCAGAAAAATAGAAATGTCTGCCGTTGTACTGGTTACAAACCTCTTGTTGATGCTGTTATGGACGCTGCGGCTGTTATGCGCGGTGAAAAAAGCATTGAAGACATCCGCTACAAGCTCCCCGCAGGTGCGAGTGCTTTCGGTTCTCGCCTGCCACGCCCCAGCGCTGTTGCCAAAGTGACCGGACAGGCCATCTATGGTGCTGATGCTGTATACGGTATGCCAGAAGGGACTCTGCATCTTGCGCTGGCGCAAGCCAAAGTTTCCCATGCCATCATTAAAGGCATTGATACCTCAGAAGCAGAAAAGATGCCCGGAGTCTATCGTGTACTCACCCATAAAGATGTCAAAGGTAAAAACCGCATTACTGGCCTTATTACCTTCCCTTCCAATAAAGGAGATGGATGGGAACGCCCCATACTAAATGATGCGAAAGTCTTCCAGTATGGTGATGCCCTTGCCATTGTGTGTGCTGACTCAGAAAAAAATGCGCGTGCCGCCGCAGAAAAAGTTACTTTCGACCTTGAACTCCTGCCAGAATACATGAGCGCGCCTGAAGCCATGGCTCCTGACGCTATAGAAATTCACCCAGGAACCCCCAATGTCTATTATGATCAGCGTATTGAAAAAGGTGAGGATACCTCTGCCTTCTTTAATGATCCCAACAATATCGTTGTGGAAGGTGACTTCTATACCCAACGTCAGCCCCATTTGCCCATTGAACCTGACGTTGGCTATGCCTATCTGAATGATGCGAATCAGCTCGTTATCCACTCAAAATCCATTGGCCTGCACCTGCATGGGCTTATGATTGCCCCAGGTCTTGGTGTTGAGTTCGGCAAAGATCTTGTTATGGTACAGAATACTACTGGTGGTACTTTCGGTTATAAATTCAGTCCCACCATGGAAGCTCTTCTTGGTGTTGCCGTACTGGCCACAGGACGCCCCTGCCACCTGCGCTACAACTACGAACAGCAACAAAACTATACTGGCAAGCGCTCTCCCTTCTGGACAACCGTCCGCTTTGCCGCAGACAAGAACAGTGGCAAAATCAAAGCCATGGAAACAGACTGGAGCGTTGACCACGGCCCCTACTCCGAATTTGGTGACCTCTTAACCTTGCGCGGTGCCCAGTTTATTGGATCTGGCTATGGCATCCCCAATATTCGCGGTAATGGTCGTACTGTCGCAACAAACCATTGCTGGGGTGCCGCCTTCCGTGGTTACGGAGGCCCTGAAAGTGAATTCCCCTCAGAAGTACTCATGGACATGCTGGCAGAAAAGCTGGGCAAAGATCCCTTTGAACTGCGCTATATCAACTGCTACAAGCCAGGGGATACCACGCCTTCCGGTCAGACACCTGAAGTCATGAGTCTTCCTGAAATGTTTGAAAAAATGCGTCCCCTCTATGCGGCTGCCACCCAGAAAGCCAAAGCCAATTCCACCGCCGATGTGAAACGTGGTGTTGGTCTTGCTCTTTCTGTTTATGGTGCCGGACTTGATGGCCCTGACTCCGCAGAAGCCTGGGCAGAGCTGAATGAAGATGGCAGCGTCACTATCGGCAGTTGCTGGGAAGATCATGGGCAGGGCGCCGATTCTGGCGCACAGTGTACAGCCCATGAAGCTCTGCGCCCCTTACATATCGCAGCCGAAAATATTCACCTTGTCATGAATGATACCAGCAAAGCGCCTAACTCAGGCCCTGCAGGTGGCTCTCGCTCACAGGTTATGGTTGGTAATGCCATCCGCGTTGCCTGTGAAAGCCTGATTGAGGCCATGCGCAAAGGCGATGGCGGCTTTATGACACAAGAAGAAATGAAAGCTGCTGGTCGCGAAACACGCCAGATGGGTAAATGGACAGCTCCTGCCAAAGACTGTGATGAAAAAGGTCAGGGTAGTCCCTTCTGCTGCTATATGTACGGTCTGTTCATGGCAGAAGTGGCTGTAGAAATAGCTACTGGCAAAAGCTGTGTCGAAGGCATGACCATGGTTGCCGATATCGGTAAGGTCGCGAATAAACTTGTTACCGATGGTCAGCTCTATGGCGGCATGGCTCAAGGTATTGGTCTTGCCCTGACAGAAGATTATGAAGACCTCAAAAAGCACAGCACCATGGGCGGTTCTGGCGTTCCCTATATCAAAGACATTCCCGACAATCTCAATGTCATTTATGTGGAAAGCCCCCGTCCTGACGGTCCTTTCGGAGCTTCCGGCACAGGTGAAATCCCACTCTGCGGACCACACCCTGCTACCATCAATGCTATCTATAATGCTTGTGGCGCACGCATCACACACCTGCCCGCCACGCCTGAAAAAGTACTGGCTGCCATGAAAGGCTAGTCGTATACGATATTGACTTCTGGGGGGCGGCATCGTCCCCCCAGTCACTCGACACAACAAACATGCTTTGCTAGTCTCGTTATCTATGATGGGCTTCATGTGGTTCACTGCATGAAGCCCTGATATGGTTCAGGGAAAATATTTTTTCTCAAACGAACACCCACCCTATCCTGAAAAACAGGGCAGCTTTCCCTACGGTACAACATTATTGGAGAGTATTATGGATCAGAAAATGCTCCACAGCATTGAAGCACACTGTACCCAGGAAGCCCCACCTGCTTGCGCTGCGGCATGTCCTTTTCAGATGGATGTACGCACCTTTATGACACATATTGCGGCTGGAAAGCTCCCAGAAGCCCGCAAGCTGCTAGAACGCCATCTCCCTTTGCCGACTCTTTTAAGCCGTATCTGCGACCACCCCTGCGAATCCTCCTGCTTGCGGCGAGATCTTGGCGGCAGCCTTTCCATCCATGCACTGGAAAAACTCTGCCTGACGGCTCCTCCACCTCGCGCACCTTTTCTTCCCCGTACACGCAAAACAACACGCGCAGGCATTTTCGGCTGTGGTCTGGCTGGAATGGTTGTCGCCTATGAGCTGGCGCAAAAAGCTTTTCCTGTCACTGTCTACGCCCATCAGCCACCAGAAGAATTTCTTTGTAGCATCTTTCCTGAGCTGGACAGGGAACATGTCATTCCTGAATGGCAAAAACTCGAAAAAAATGGCGTTACCCTTGTCTTGCAGGAACTTTCCAGCGAAACTCTCGCACTGGCACGTCAAGAATGTGATTCGCTCTTTATTGATGCCCATGCGGCTCCCACTTTTGCCCCCCCCACAAAAGCAGATGCCGACAGTATTACCTTGCAGGTGGATGAAAAAACATGCTGCGGCGGCTGGCTGAATACAAGCCCTACTGGCTCTTGCTATGCCTCTGCCTCACAACAGGCAGGCGATGGACGGCGTGCCGCATCTACCTTGCAACGTTTTCTCACACACGTTTCCATCACCGCTGCCAGAGATGATGCTCAGGAAGGAAAACAGCGCCTCCATGTTTCTTTAGAAAATATACTTCCCAGTGAGCGTATTCTCCCGCATGATGGTATTCATTTTACTGGGGAAGAAGCTCAAAAAGAGGCTGCTCGCTGTTTGCAGTGTCAATGTCTGTCTTGCGTCAAAAAATGTCTTCTTCTTGAGCAGCATAAAGGCTTCCCGCGAACATACGCCCGCCTGATTTATAACAATGCTTCCATCGTTAAAGGCCAGCACCTTGCTAACAGCCTTATCAATGGCTGTACTCTCTGTGGCCAGTGTACCGAAATCTGTCCGGAACGCTTTTCCATGGCTGAACTGTGCCTTATGGCGCGACAAGATATGGTCACACGCCAATACATGCCTCCTTCTGCCCATGCCTTTGCCATGGAGGACATGGAAAATGCCCTTAGCGACACCTGCTCTCTTCTGTTTCCATCACAAAAAAAACTGACCCATCTCTTTTTCCCTGGCTGCCAGCTTGGCGCCATGCGCAGTGAACAGGTACTCGCCATGTATACATGGCTACAGAAACATATTGATGAGAGCCAGTTGGGTATATGGCTCTCCTGCTGTGGCATTCCCGCACACTGGGCAGGACGCGAAACACGTTTTCGCGATATTATCGCCCAACTTGATACCGCCTGGAAAGCCGCCGGAGAGCCTCTCTGCCTCCTCGCCTGTGCTTCATGCCTGAAAGTATTCCGCGAGTTTCTCCCCCATATTCCGGTTGCCTCCCTTTGGGAAACACTCGATACCATGCCAGACAGTATTCCTGCACCATCAGGAAAAGGGCAGGAATACACTCTCCACGATCCCTGTGCCACACGCCATGACACTGCCTGGCAAAATGCGGTGCGCTCACTTGCCCAAAAATGCGGATACCGTCTTCATGAACCAGAAGACACCAAAGAATGCACTACCTGTTGCGGCTATGGAGGTCTTGTCTGGAATGCCAGACCAGACCTTGCCGATGCCATGATACAGCAACGCGCTGACGCATTGCCGCATCCTGCGCTCGCTTCCTGCATTATGTGCCGAGAACGTCTGGCGACAAGCGGGAAAGAAAGTCATCATCTTTTTGATATTTTACCGCAAACCGCTGCATACTCTCCTGTTCAGGCCACAGAAAAAGAAATCAATCTTTCTGCCCGACGGGCACGACGCGCCTCTCTCAAAGAAGCACTTGTACAGGATACGCCCTTTGCGCCTCCCCAAATGACCAGTATACGCTTTGATACTGAAGTGCTTGAAACCATGGAGCGCAAGCACATTCTCTATGAAGATATTGAAGAATGTATCCTTGCCCTTGAAAAATCCGGTAAGAAGTTTCAGGAAACAGACAGCGGACACTTTGCTGGCTCATGGCATTCGCATCATGTGACCTTTTGGGTACGCTATAGCAAAGAAAAGGATACATATCTTGTACATGATGCCTGGAGTCACCGTATGCTTGTTCCAGGAACAGGCAATGTGAATGCCGAAGATGTGCAGCAAAGCTGTGTGGGGCGAAACTACTGACAAAATAATGCTCGTGCCTGAGCGGTAACAAAAAGAAATAATGCACTCGCGTCCTTCAAGGAAACAACTATGAGCATGGATCCAAGCTATACCCCTGATGCAGGCAACTGGATATGTGCCAACTGTGGTGGCAAACTTATTCAGGAAAAAATACAGGCGCACTATCTGAATAGTGCTTTTGACGTATTGCTGCCCCGCTGTCCGCAGTGCAATATGACACTTATACCCAAATCACTGGCAGAAGGAAAAATGCTGGAAGTGGAAAGCCTGCTGGAAGACAAATAACAGAACAGGCCTGCGCTATGTTTGCCACTACCTCAATATATTCCCAAACGGGATTTCAACGCGTTGCAGGCACAACATGGCGTCCTGGAGGTGTGACACTCACCAGACACGCACTGGCATTATGTGATTTCCCTCCAAATGCCTGTCTTCTTGATGTCGGCTGTGGCACGGGCGAAACAGTGCAAATTCTGTATGAAGCGGGTTTTTTCCCTCTTGGTATTGACCTTCATCCCTGCTTTATAAAAAGCATGCTACACCAACATCATTTTCCCTGTTTATTGCAGGCAGATGCCCATGCCATCCCCATTAAAAACGATGTGCTGGATGGCATTGTCTGCCAGTGTATGCTTTCCCTCTGCTCATTGCCACAAGATGTTTTGCGCCATTTTTCCCGAATTATGAAACCTGAAGGGCGCCTTCTGCTGACTGACATTTTTGTGCAGCATACGCTAACCGACTGTACTTCTCCGGCATCTCAATCATTTTCCCGCAATGAACTCCAAACACCTGAAGTTGTGGCAAATCTCCTCACGCAAGCGGGCTTTCGCATCCACTCTTTTGAGGATCACACCGCAAGCCTTCGTGAACTGGCTGCCCGTCTTGTCTGGTCTGGAATTCCCCGTCAGGAATTGTATCAATGGCTTGGCTCCCGTATGGCATCGTGCGCACAAACACACACGATACCGAAAAGTACACATGCCTGTGACATCTTGAATAAAGAGGAGAAAAGGCCTGTACCTTACGGATATGGTCTCTGGATTGCCGAAAAACTCTAAAGAGAAGCTTTACATGCCGCACACTCACCCGCTACTAACAGACAAAGGAGGCTCACATGCATCCTGTTCTTATGGAACTTCTCCCCTATGTGAAAGAAGGATATTGCTGTAGCCAGCTTCTCACTCTTCTGGTGTTGCAGGCACAGGGAAAAGAAAATCAGGATCTTGTACGCGCCACACATGGGCTTTGCATGGGACTTGGCTTTTCAAATGGTCCTTGTGGATTACTGACAGGTGGTGCCACCGCTTTGGGTTTACTGGCCGGACATGGTGATGCGGATAGCCCTGCACACCCTGCTTTTATGCCTCTTATCAATGAATACGCCACCTGGTTCTATGAGTATACAGCGCAATACGGTGGCTACACCTGTGATACCATCACCAGCAATCTTGGCAATCGCAACAGCGCAGCCTCGGATGAACAGGATATTGACCTGCTCGCCTGTGGCACGCTTCTGGGAGCCTGCTGGGAAAAAATCATAGAACTGGCTGACAGCTACACTATCGACATTCAAGGCTGACGCTTCGCATGAATACAGGGCATACCCGCAATAGCACACGCATCAACGAAACGACACCTCTCACTCTTTCCTGTGTTGACCTGTGGAATATGCGCCGCTGTGCCTGCACAGAAATCCAGCAATTGCCGCACGCCATTTTGCGCCATCAATGGGAATCACTCTGCGCTACCTTGAAATATGCCCACACACACAGCGTGCATTATCATAACACACTTGCTGGGCACTCTCTCAGCCCCACATCTTCTGAAGAGCTGGCGAAACTCCCGTTCACAACAGCAGAAGACCTCACTCACTGGCAACAATTTCTCTGTATTTCGCAAAATCATGTCGAGCGCCTTGTGCGCCTCGATACTTCCGGCACCACGGCTCCCCCGAAGCGTCTTGCCTTTTCTCATAATGACCTGCTAGGCACGCAGGCTTTTTTCTCTATCGGGATGCGTCAATTGCTGCAAAAAGGCGACACCCTCCTTGTTCTCCTGCCAGGTGCCATGCGCCCCAATGGCGTTGCCGATTTGCTTCGGCAGGCATTGCAAGAGCATCATATTCACATTCTGACAGCAGACCCCAAATGTGAGCCACAACATCTTATTCCTCTGCTGCAAGAACATCCGCCACACTGCCTTGTCGCAAGCCCCACACAAATCATACAGCTTGTGCAGCTTGTACAGACAAACATACTCCAGCCTTCCCTTTTGAGGCACCTGCATGGCATCCTTTCCAGTACAGAACCGCTATCGCCCGCCATACGTAATGCTGCATATGCTACACTCCTTAACACCCCGCCCAACGATAGAAAGCTGCCTTCTCTTCTGCTTGATCATTATGGCATGACGGAATCCGGTTTTGGGGGTGGTGTAGAATGTCCTGCGCAACAAGGCTATCATATGCGCTGGCTGGATATGTACATAGAGATTATACACCCCATCACTCTTGAAGCTCTTCCAGCAGGAGAAACAGGTGAAATTGTGCTCACAACGCTGACCAGAGAAGCTATGCCTCTCATCCGCTACCGCACGGGGGATGCGTCCCGTATTCTTAGCTCTCCCTGCCAGTGTGGCAGTCCTCTGCCACGTCTGGACAATGTTAAAGGGCGCATTGTCCGGACACAACACGCCTACCGTATTGAACCTGTAACAAAAGGCATTTTCCATGCTCACACTTCTTCAGCGTCTTTGTGATTGTCTTGATAACGGAATGCCCGTCGCCAGCGCGACTATCATCAGTCATAGTGGCTCCACACCGCGCACATCAGGCTCAAAACTGCTTGCCAGTGCACAAGGGCTCATTGCGGGGACAACTGGTGGCGGTCTGGCGGAAGCCTGGGCTATTACCGCCTGTCAGGAAGCTCTGGCGGATAAAAAAAGTCGTGTTCTGGAATGTCATATGGATGGAAAACTCGCCGCAAAGTCAGATCTTATCTGTGGTGGGCGCATACGACTTTTTATAGAACCCCATTTCCCAAACACACACACAAAAGAACACCTCCACAGTCTGTTAGAACATGCCAGTACACACGGAGCATACCGTATTGTTTCGCTGGATGAGACAGAAAAAGACTGCCATGCCGCACTTTACAGTAATGG
The DNA here is from genome assembly GCA_947074125.1 of uncultured Desulfovibrionaceae bacterium. Taxonomy (GTDB): domain Bacteria; phylum Desulfobacterota; class Desulfovibrionia; order Desulfovibrionales; family Desulfovibrionaceae; genus JAQVCS01. Next base: position 3,568 of record CAMTOM010000003.1, on the reverse strand, counting down.
CCTCTTTTTAAAAACCGCATTTTCCCAAACACTCGTTGCAAAATGCCATACAATACTTGAAAACAATTTCCCCACCTCGCGTCTTCCCATATATGATATTCCTCCTTTCCTGCACCACATTGAAGGAGAGGAATACTTTTTTGAAGCATGGCTCCCGCCGCACCATATTATTTTTGCAGGAGGAGGACATGTTTCCCGACCAACAGCACATATTGCCCATCTGAGCGGCTTTCGTGTCAGCGTTATGGACGACAGAGAGGAATTTGTTACCGCAGAACGTTTTCCTTCTGCCAGTGCTCGATACATTGTTCCAGAATATGCCAACTGTTTTGCCTCATGCACTGTCAATGCCCGAACATACTTTGTTATCCTCACACGAGGGCATCTTTTCGACAGAGTCGTATTGGAGCAGGCTCTTCAAACACAAGCTGGCTATATCGGTATGATTGGCAGTGCGCGCAAACGAAATGAAATTTATGCACAACTTCGAGAAGCTGGCTATCGCGATCATGAGCTTTCACGTGTACACTGCCCCATAGGGCTTTCCATTGAAGCGGAAACGCCAGAAGAAATCGCCGTCAGCATTATCGCACAATGTATCGCACACAAACGGCAGGCATCATGCGTATAGGAGCTCTTATTCTGGCCGCTGGCTTTTCTTCACGTATGGGTGAACTCAAAGCCGTATTGCCACTCACAGAAAAAATACTGCCCCAGACAGACTCAAAAGCGCAGCTTCTCACAAAAGAAACAAACGCTCTACAGATGCTTGTCGCTCTTTACACACAAGCTGGTATCAGCCCGCTTGTCGTTGTGACTGGTTATCGTGCAGCAGCAATACAGAAGCACCTCTCTCTGAAGTCTGTTCATTGTGTTCACAATGCCACACCTGAAAAAGGAATGCTCTCTTCCATTCAGGAAGGTGTGCGCTATCTCAGCAATATCAGCGATGCTTTTTTTCTACATCCTGTGGATATTCCTCTGGTACGCCCCCTCACTCTCTCCAGTCTTGTGCAGGAAGCACACAAACATACGACTGCCACCTCACTCCCCTTACTCATACCCACATTCCACAATCACGAAGGGCATCCCCCCCTGATTCCTCACAGCGCGTATAACGACATCCTTGCCTATCAGGGAGAACAGGGTTTACGCGACGCACTGGCTCATTTTCCCCGACAGCATATTCCTGTTGCTGACAGCCTTATCCTGCGCGATATGGATACTCCTGACGACTACAGGCGCCTTCAAAAAAAAATGGAGAAAAGGCACTTGTTATCGCCTCATGAAGCTCTTGAGCTTCTGCACATACACAACGTTCCCCCCAAAGGCATCGCTCATGGGCAGAGTGTCGCCACGCTCGCAGGAGCACTGTGCCGTACACTACGTGTACAAGCAGAATATGCCCACCTCTCGCCCCGTGCTGCTGTTTCTGGAGGGCTGACGCATGATATTTGTAAAGGAGAACACGCACACGAAAAAGCGGCAGGAGAGCTCTTCCGCAGCCTCAATATGCCCTATATGGCATGGCTTGTGGAATCGCACCGCGATATTCCCATAGCTGATCAAAACCCCATTACGGAACGTACGCTCGTCTACCTCGCGGACAAATATGTGTATGGCGCCTCTGCTGTTCCCCTCAAAGAGCGCTTTGGGCACAAACTGGCTCTTTTTGTCCATGATCCTTCCATTCAGCAACACATTACACGACGCCTCAGCAATGCCTGTCATCTGGAAAAACACTTTTTCACACTGACAGGAGCGCATCCTTACGCACTGGCACAAAAGCTTCTTAGCATGCGTTATCCCTGCTTAAGAACGGAAGGTATGGCATGATATACCTTATGCGCCACGGACAACTCCCCCCCAATCCCGAACGGCGTTTTGTCGGCAGCAGAAATATCCCCCTTGCGAAAGAAGGACACTTACAAGCGCAAAGATGGGCAAAAGAGCTGCAAAATAACAATATACAACATATTGTCACTTCCCCGCTCGAACGCTGCGTGGAAACAGCAACAATTATCTCTCAAAAACTGCATGCCCCCATTACTCTTGTACCGGCATTTCAGGAAATTTCGTTAGGAAGCTGGGAAGGCCTCACTCCTGACGAGGTACGCACATGCTATCCCCAACAATGGGAAGAGCGTGGAAAACATCTGGATATCTTCCGCCCTGAGGGTGGTGAATCATTTACGGATGTCGCCAAACGCGCCCTCCCCGTGTTTGCCCAATGGCATGCATCAAAGCACGCGCCTGTACTCATTATTGCTCATGTGGGGGTCAATCGTGTTATTCTGGCACACCTTCTTGCGCTCCCCTTGCGTAAACTCATGTGTATTCCACAGCCCTATGCCTGCCTGAACCGCATTCTCTAATACGCAATTTCCAAACTATTCTCACCCCAATAAAATTCTCGAAATATATATTTGCAAATGCAAAAGAGCCGCAACATAGTGTTGCGGCTCTCAGTAAAACAAATATAATATCTCTTTCTAATTTCCTGAGGGAGCTGGGGTAGCGTCCTGGGTTGTACCTTCTTGGGGCAACACAGGTGCTTCACCTGGAACCTGAGTCTCCACCTTGTCAACAGGAGCAACGGGCTGCACAGCCTGTACGGGAGGTGTTTCTGTTACAGGCAGAGCATCAGAAGACTGCACGGGAGGCATAGTTGCAGGAGCAGGCTCTTCGATTCTGACACCTTCAAGCACTGAAGGCGCCTTTGCCGTGCGGGTGCTGGTCATATAGGTATAGCCCAAGGAAGTGAACACAAAAAGAATAGCCATAAAAGCTGTCATTTTTGCCAGCATACTGCCCGCACCACCAGAACCGAACACGGAACCACCACCGCCACCAAAAATAACGCCCATGCCTTCCTTACCAGCCTGGAGCAGCACCAAAATCACCAAAAGCACACATACGGCAATGTGTAATGCCAAAATCATAAGAGTCTGCATATATCCTCCACAGCCAGGCAAAGCGAAGCTGAGTAAAAACGATTTCTATCCACGCCACGCGTTAATAATACGACTGAAACTCTCAGCCTCTAAAGAAGCGCCTCCTACCAGCAGACCATCCACATTGTCAAGTCCAATGATGGTCGCCGCATTGTCTGGCTTGACGCTACCACCATATAAAATGGGGATTCTGCGCCCAAACGAAGGATAGCGTTCTTCCAACAAAGCACGTACTAAAGCATGTGCTGCAACAATATCTTCTGCTTGCGCTGTTTTCCCAGTTCCGATTGCCCATACAGGCTCATAGGCCACGGCAAGATTTTCCTCACAAATCAGCGCAGGCATATCTTCAACGCCCGAGCCGATCTGACGTCTGAGCACCGTTTCCAGCATGCCAGATTCACGCTCTTCCAGTTTTTCACCAACACAGAGCATGACACGCATACCCTGTTCCATGGCGAAAGTACCTTTACGACCGATAAAAGTATCATGCTCACCCAGGATATGACGCCGTTCAGAGTGCCCCACCAATACCCATGAAGCTCCCGCCTCGCGCAACATATGTGGAGAAATTTCTCCAGTAAATGCCCCTTCAATGGCAGGATATACATCCT
>CAMTOM010000002.1 GCA_947074125.1 uncultured Desulfovibrionaceae bacterium | reverse complement strand
CATCCACAGCCATTTTGCCTTGGAAAGGAATGAGCTGTTTACGCAAGCCACCCATATCGGAATTCAGACCTTTCACTTTTTCTTCGAGCTGGGCGCATTTAGCATCCAGTTCTGCGGCTTTGGTTTGATATGGGGTCAATTCTTCCACTTTAGCTTGCAGGCTGACGACTTCTGCTGTCTGAGCTTGCATAGCGGCCATGGTATCAGTCAGTTTCCCGATTACTTTGCCGACGAGGGCTTGTTGGCGGGCGTCCATAGGCACGAGGGACACATTGTCACCGAGGCTGGATTTTGTCTGTCTGACGAAATCATCCCATGCAGTATTTTCGTCCCAGGCGAGATCGGTAAACTTAGGATACAGGCGGGCGAGCCAGCCGCCGGCCATAGGGGCTACAACAGTTGCCAGGCAATCACAGGACAGTGAGGAACCGGTAATATATCCAGCTATTTCCTTAACATCGGCATCTACTTTGACCATGACCAAAGCGAGTACGGTCTCCGTGGGAAAAACTTTACGAGCGGTATCAGACATATCTACCTCCTCCTTTGAGAAGCGGTAAATTATTGGTTATACTGAACAAAAGCCACTCAGCTTCTGCCATACATGCGGACATACACAAGAGCCGCTGTCCTATAGACGAAATGCCCAAGCTTTGACCAAGGCAGATAGGCAAAGAGCATCCACACAAAAACCAGATGGAAGTAATAGACTACAAAGGCAGGCTTGATAGCATCCATCAGGCGGAAACACTGGCTCAGCATGCCTGTGACAGCCACAGCCCAGATAATGCCCAGCAAATACCAGTCATAGAAACTTGACGCCTGATACTTGGGATTCAATTTCATACGGCGGAGTGTCAAAGCGGCGAGACCAAACAGCAGCATCAGCATACCGATATTGGCCAGAATTTTGACTGGGAAGATAAGCGGCATAGGTGTTTCGAGTTTAATAGCAGGAATAACCTTACCGCCCCAGTGACCGGCAGCGACAACAGCCGTAACAAAAGCAAGGACAACAAAACTGTAAAACAGAGCCATATGGGCAGTTTTACGATTTTCTTTATCTTCACCACAATCGGAGAATTTTTTGTGTGTAATGATTTCTTCTACGATCACATCATACACGTGCATAAACCATGGTTTTGTTTTGCCAATAATCAGGAGTTTGCCTTCTGGCTTGAAGAGTTCAAAAAGGCGCATGACTCCTCGATACAGGATAAAACAAGCTCCAAAGAAGGTAATCATGAAGATGGGGTCAATGGTGTAGTCACCATAGAAGACCTGCCCGAACACGATACGTCCATCGGCAGCGCGAGGGAACCACTGTCCATCATTGAAGCCGGTACGTATCCACCACACCAGCATCCAAAGAATGGCTGGGATGGCGAAGAGTATGGGGAGACCTTTAGCAGAACTCATCCATTTACCGATAATGGAAGGTTGTGTCAGGTCTTTGTAGACCATATTGCGAGCCGCAGACATCATATCTGCCGGACGCGCACCACGGGGACAAAGGTCCGCACAATTGCCGCAGTTGTGACAGAGCCAGAGGTCAATATCTGTACGGAGTTTCTCTTTCAATCCCCATGAAGCCCACACCATTTCTTTGCGGGGATAGGGATTATTGGCCGGTGCAACGGGGCAGGCCACCGAACAGGTGGCACACTGAAAGCATTTTTTCAGCGACTCCCCTCCGGCGCACTGAAGCTCTCGTACGAACTCCATATCCGGCGTGATTTTTACCTGTGCCATATCCTTCCTCCTACATGCCCTTGAACGGGTTGGGGCCCAATGCGGTAATACGCGCCACAAAGGCATCAATTATGCCAGGAACCTTATCGTATTCATCAATGGCCACTTCAAACTGATCCACGCGTTCAGGTTCAACACCGAGACGGTTGAGCGTTTCGGCGATATTTTCCTTGCGGCGGTTACAGATTTCAGACCCTTTAATAAAGTGGCACTGATAGTCATCACCGTACTTACAGCCCAGGAGCATTACGCCATCGAAGCCTTTCGACATGGCATCTGATACCCAGATGGCATTGACGGAGCCAAGGCAGCGAACGGGAATAATGCGGGCATAAGGGCTCCATGGCTTGTTGCGCATACCCGCCATATCAAGTGCGGGGTAGGCATCATTTTCACAGGCGAGGATAAGAATACGTGGGCCTTCTTTGCGGAAGTCCTTGGGTACCTGTACTTCGCGAATCATGGAGCCAATCTGGTCAATATTATAGTTGGCAAAGGAAATGACACGTTCCGGGCAGGCACCGAAACAGGTACCACAGCGGCGGCAGCGTGCCGGATTGGGTTTTGGAGTACCCTTTTCGTCGTCATCCAGTGCCCCGAAAGGACATTCTTCCGTACAGCGTTTACATTGTGTACAGCGTACGAAATTGAATACGGGATATGAGGTATCACCAGAACGTGGGTGAACAGCCACACCATGGTCGGCTGACTCAACGCACTGAATGGCTTTCAGTACTGCACCATATGCATCTTCTTCACAGGCATCCATTGTCATGGGCTGGCGAACGCATCCGGCAGCATAGACGCCCGTACGACGGGTTTCGTAAGGGAAGCAGATGTAGTTTGAGTCAGTAAAGCCGTCAAAGAGTTCCAGATCAGGGAAGTCAGGACCCTGACGATAGGCAAACTGCATAACGGCATCTTTTGCTGTTGTGGGCACAAGACCGGTAGGCAGCACAACCATGTCCACATCAAGATCAAAATCCAGACCGAGCAGTGTATTTTCACATGACACAGAGACATGACTGCCAGCATCCTGGATAGCTGTCACATCGGCTTTTGTCATCATGATTCCCAAGCGATTCTGGCTTTCTTTGTAGAAGCGCTCAAGAATGCCTGGAATCATCATATCTTTGTAAATAATGAAGGCCTGTACAGCATCATTATTCTGGTCACAAAAGACATTGGCCATGCGCAGGGCTGCCACACTATTCACGGTATTGGAATAGCGCAGATGCTTATAGCTTTCCAGATCTTCTTTGACAAAGACCGGACCTTCCAGTTCTTCTTCAGCCTGTTCGCCTGCTTTGGCTGCTGGCGCTTCGGGCTGTTCATCATTTGCAGCGCGCGCATATGCCGCCGCAGCTTCCTCTTCAGCAAGAGTTGTATCCAGAACAAAAGCAACTCGGCGGGCTTTCACATTACCATCACGCAGCATCACGCCAAATTCAGCCATGTGGGTAACCTGGGGCAGTTTGCCCAAGCCCATAGACTCAAGATAGCTTCCCTGCATGGGTACCCATCCTGTTGCCAGAACGACAGCACCAACAGGAATTGTTTGCTCTGCCCCATCAACCATAATTGTTGCGGTAAACTCCCCGGGCTGTCCTTCAAGCTTGGCGACAGTTGCCTTGGTATGGACAGTAATATTTCCGTCATTCTTGATTCCGGCAATTTTTGCTTCCAGACCGGAATCCTGAATGCTCGTCCAGGGGGCTTTCAGAGGTGAGGTACGTGGCATATTCACAGCCTTGCCACCAAGGGCAGGACTCTTTTCCACCAAAACAACTTCGTAGCCTGTCTGGGAAGCCTGAGCCGCAGCCGTAAGGCCTGTCCAGCCACCACCGACAACGAGAATACGGCGTACACCTGCAATAGCAGCAGGCTCTGGTACTTCAGATTTCTGAAGTTTCACCACCCCCATATTCACGTAATCCTGTGCCATCAGGGCAAGTAAGGTTGCAGAGGAAGCAGAACCATCTGTTTTGCATGCCTGCACACATTGTTCACGCAAGTTGACACGCTCTACCTGTACGCCAGAAAAGCGGTACTGATCCCAATCACGACGGGGGCTCGCACCACACACCAGCACACCATCAAGCTTTGCTGCATCAACATCCGCCTGAATTTCTTCCACCGCCGCCGCCAGCACAGGCATCACTTTTACTACAGGAGTAAGATCGCCCCATTTGCCGCGCACCTGTTCGGCCATCGCCGCCACATCCAGTCCGCCGCCAATGTTCTGCTGGTCAAAATAGACGCCAATCCTTGTGGCCATGCCGTCTACCTCCCTTTCACCGTTTGCACCGCCTTAAGGGCGGCGGCTGTGCCGGACTGAGCGGAACGCATGACGTCAAGCGGCATACGTGCACAACCGGCGGCAAAAATGCCCGCTTCCTCTCCACCAATGATAAAGCCATCCTCATCCACAGGAACAGGAAGAGGAAGCTTGGCTTCTGCCAGACTGGGCTGCATGCCCGTTGCCAGCACAACCATATCATAGGAAAGAGTCAGCTTTTCACCGCGAATGGCGTCTTCGACCTGCAAAGTTACCGAATCATTGGCACCCTGTACCACATCGGCGACCTTACCTTTTACAAAGCTGACATTAGGCGATGCCTTTACCTTGTCCAACACTTTCACATAGCGCCCTGGAGTGCGCAGATCAATATAGTAGACCGTTATCTTCGCATCAGGATACTGCTCTGCAAGATAAGCACACTGCTTCAGGGTTGCCATACAGCAAATATATGAACAGTAATTCAGATGATTCTGATCGCGGGAACCAGCACATTGCACAAAGGCGATACGCTGTGGCGCATGACCATCAGAAGGACGTACAATCTTTCCAGCAGTAGGCCCAAAAGGAGAGGCAAGGCGCTCCATCTGCATATTGCTGATGCAATTTTTTACGCTACCGGCTCCCAGATTGGAAAGATGCGTCACATCGTAGGGCTTCCATCCCGTTGCCACAACAATGGCACCGACAGAAAGTTCCACTGCTTTCGGAGCTTCATCAAGATTAACAAACTGGTTTCCGGCAAGCTTTACTTTATCACTTTGTGTCAGGGCTGCTGGATCCAGCACATAGCGTCCAGGAAAAGCAAAAGGCATGGAGCAATAAAGTGCTTTGCGTTTTGCCAGTCCCAATTCAAATTCACTTGTGGCCTCTCCTTCCAGAGTAGAAGCCAGAAACGAAAAATCAACATTATGCGGCGCGGTATGACGGGGAGCTATTGCCACGTTCACCGTATAGTTGCCTTTCTGGCCAGTCAGGCCAACAACTTCCGCCTGTGTAAAGAACTTGATGCGCGGATTCTTCCTGATGCGCTGGAATTGAATTTCCAGGCCACAGGAGGGGGGACAGAGTTTAGGGAAATATTTGCTGAGCTGGGCCACGCGTCCGCCCAAAAAGGGCGATTTCTCGACGATATATACGTCGTGTCCCAGTTCCGCCGCTTCAATGGCGGCTGTCAGGCCAGAGAAGCCACCGCCCACGACGAGAATGGAATTGGACATTCTGAATATCCTCCTGCATTTGACTACGGCCAGATGAACCGCTCTTCTGCTGTATAGCTACGGTTAAATCCGCGCCTCCACCAGACGCACGGCACACGCAATACGTTCCAGAGCCGTAACAGAAGCAGGAAAAGCCCTGATCTGCCCGGAACGCCCTGCAAAAAAAGGGGTGGCCGAAGCGGCCACCCCCATCACGTTCAGCCGCCGACTAGTCGGGGATGATTTGATAGTAAGGCTTCTTGAAGATTTTGGTCTCGCCAGTGGCGGGATCAAACTTGGAATTGACGAAGCACTTCCACTTGGAGTCGTCCAGAGCAAGGAAGTCTGCACGATAGTAGAATCCAGGATAACGGGATTCTTCGCGGAAGGAGATGTGCTGCATATGCAGACGCACGGTCCAAAGACGATGATAGTTTTCCCAGCAGCGGAGCAGTTCATGCAGATCGCGTGCTGCCAGCTTTTCAGAGTCTTCTTCCATCATCTTCAACAGGTTAAAACCTGTATCAAGAAGAGCTTTTGAAGTGGTGTAGTAGGTACCCACGCCACCACCGTATTCATCGGTGCACTTAACAAGGCGCATCATGAAGTTACGGGGGGAGATGTAGGAAGGATTGACCACTGGATCTGTGGAGGCATCCTTGCCTTCTACATAGTTGTAGTAAGGACGGTAGATGAGCTTCTTCAGTTCATCAGCGCTTTCTTTGATCGCAGGCTTGAAGTCTTTGTGATCCACGCACCAGCGCACCATCTGCTTGCCAACAATACGGCCTTCAGCATGAGCACCAGAGGAGAATTTATGACCGGAAGCGCCAACGCCATCAGCACAGGTGAAGAGACCTTCAACAGTGGTCATGCGGTTGTAAACCTTGCCATTGGCAGCCTTGACTTTATAGTCTTCAGGCACCCAAGGCTCGTCTGGACCAGAAACCCAGATACCACAGCAACCAGAGTGAGAGCCGAGCAGATATGGTTCTGTAGGCATGATTTCGGAGCCGCGCTCTTCAGGCTGGGTATTGGTAGCAGCCCACAGGTTGGCCTGACCAACACACATGTCGAGGAAGTCTTCCCAAGCTTCGGCTTCGAGGTGCTTCTGCTGTTCTTCGTTCAAAGTAGCGAAGGTGGTCTGCAGAGCGGTTTTGGTATCCATGTAGATAGGACCGCGACCTTCGCGCATTTCGCGAAGCATCATGTGGTTACGCAGACAGGTAGGAATGACATGGCCTTTCGCATAGCCACGATCTTCGTAAGGCTTCAACATGGCGCGGTTGGTCACGCAATAGTCTTCGCCCTTACAGTTGGTGGCTTTTGCTTTGAAGAGCAGGAACCAGGCACCAACAGGACCGTAACCATCTTTGAAACGTGCAGGCACGAAGCGGTTTTCCATCATGGTCATTTCCGCGCCGACCTGAGCACACATGGTATAGGTGGAACCAGCATTCCAAACAGGATACCAGGCACGTCCCATACCTTCACCCGTGGAACGGGGACGGTACACGTTTACAGCACCACCAGCGGCAACAAGCACGGTGTTGGCTTTAAAAATATGCACTTCGTTTTCACGAAGGTGGAAGCCCACAGCACCAGCAATACGGTTGGGGGTATTGGCATCAAGAAGCAGCTTCACGATGAACATACGTTCCAGGATGCGTTCTTCACCCAAAGCATTTTTGGCGGCTTCAGCAACAATACACTTGTAGGATTCACCGTTGATCATCATCTGCCAGCGGCCAGAACGTACAGGTGCATCGCCTTTACGCAGGGATTTGCCAGCAGCTTTTGCCTGGGCACCGTCGAGATTGTGGCCATCATCGCCCTTGATCCAGCAAGGAAGACCCCAGTCTTCAAACAAATGTACGGAATCATCTACGTGACGACCTACGTCAAAAATCAAATCTTCACGAACAATGCCCATAAGGTCAGTACGCACCATGCGCACATAATCATCAGCACTGTTGTCACCAAGATAGGTGTTGATAGCAGACAGACCCTGCGCAACAGCACCGGAACGTTCCAGAGAGGCTTTGTCGCAGAGAAGGATTTTCAGATTGTGTTTTTCAGCCCAGCGCACAGCTTCAAAAGCTGTACCACAGGAACCCATGCCGCCGCCGACAATGAGAATGTCCAGATCATGTTCTTTTACCTGGGGATCGGCAATGGCCACACCCTTGGCAGCTTCCTTCACGGGGATCATTGGCATAACGTTATCTCCTTAAATTCGCTTTGGACTATTATTGCGCCAACTATTTACAGATTATGCTCTTGTCGGCTTCAGCCATATCGAACTTTTTGCCCAGAGCCTGCTGGGGCACTGCCAGTTTGCTCTCAGTGAACAACAGTTCATCGTCCAGATTAGCCCCTTCGGGATGACCTTCAAAAGGTTTGATAGAGCCTTCAGGGGTTGTGCGAATGGGGAATTTGAAACGCTTGATATTACCGCTGCGGAATTTGACAGTCCACATAATGGAGTCAGCAGAACGCAAGGGGATACAGGTACCACCCATAGGAGCAAAGTCAGCATAGGGACGAGCAGAAATCGCACCCTGGGGACAAATTTTCACGCAGGAATAACATTCCCAGCATGCATCCGGTTCTTGGTTATAAGCCTTCATTTCCTCAGGATCAAGGATCATCAGATCGTTAGGGCAAATATACATGCAGGCAGTCTTTTCACCACCTTTGCAGCCATCACACTTGGATGGATCGACATAGGTCGGCATACGCAACCTCCAGACAGGGTAAAAGAGTTATTCTTTCAGCGGACCAATCCGTAAAGCTTGATGCAGCTTCAAAAAACGGGACCCTTCCCGTCTTCTTTCAACCTCACCCGTTTTGGACGGCGCATCGCTTGTGCATAAAGTAACAAACGTTCATACTTTATGTCAATGCCCAAATCCAAAATTTCACGAAAGGTGTCGCACATGCATTTCATAGCATGTTTATATAACTGCGGCAAGCCCCTTTTTTTATTGGAGGCACTTCTTGCCTTCGCAAAAACCTAGAGAGAGAAATGCTTTCTCCATATTCGCCTTCAGAGATATTCTCTTCTTGCCTCGCAAAATTTTTCGCGCTAACACAGTCCGCAACGTGCTCTTTTTTCTTTTTTTATTTGCGCCAGGTAACATATCCTATGTGTGCGCTCTTACCCCAAGGCATAATAGCCAGAAAAACTTATGAATGATACGCATCCCAACACACCTCCCCAAACAGCAAGCGAGACGCCCTCTTCTCAGGAACAGCAACCAAGAGAGCCTCAGCAAGCTACAGAAGAAAAACATTTTCATGACCGTCCACGACGCGCACCTCGCCCCACAGGAGACAGACCTTTCCGACGTCCCCTTTTGCGAGAAACGCTCGCGGAGATAGACAAGGATATTGTGCGCATGCTGGCTAAACGCCGTAATATTCTGGATCGCATGAGCCAGATAAAAGGCTATCTGGATCCTGCAGAAGAAAGAGAATTACGCGCTTCGTGGGAAAAAAATGCGCGCCGTGTCAGTCGGGATCCGCGTCTTATCCGGCAAATGTTTGCTCTTATGCAGCAAATCGACTTTTTACCCAAGCCCGTTCCTGGTGAAGAGCGCCGCGCCTTTAATCTTGCGCCTTCCACACGTCCGGTAAAACTCCAGATGGCTGCCCCTGTTTCTGCGGGAAAATGTTGTGCCTGGCTCAGTCTGGCCGCCATGAGCGGGCAGGCATGCACCCTACTGAATACCTCTTTAAGTGACACACTGGTCTCCTGCTGCAAACTCTTCAACCAACTGGGAGCCTCGATGAGCTGGCTGGAAAACGGGACAGTGCTTTCCCGTCCGCTTCCTCCTCTCGAATGTCCTGATCAAGTCCTTTTTGTTGGCGATGATCTGCTCAATTTTGCCCTGCTGGCTGGACACTATCTGGGACGTCCCAGCCGCGCAAAGTTCACTGGAGACGGTACCCTCAAGCTGACAGACCTCTCTTCAGTGCGTCGTTATTTCCCTGAACTCGGAGCCCGTCTGGCAAATGCGGTTCCCGGCACCGATGGTTTTCCTGTCCGTCTGGAATGTTCTGGAGTGCTCCCCAGCGAAACACGCATTCCTGCCGACCTGCCATCAGAATTTGTAAAAGGACTCCTTCTGGCAGCGCCCTTCTGGGAAAAATCCATGCGCTTTGATATAAGCGCTCACCCTGCGGCAGCAGCTATCATTGGTTTTTGCCTGCCCATTTTACGCGCCTGTCAGGCTCATATTACAGAGGATGGTACCACTATCACTGTGCATCCTGGTGAACTGCATATCCCTGAAACGCCCGTAGTGCCCGTTGATCTCACCCTGACAAGCTCTTTCCTTGCCCTTGCTGGTCTGACAGAGGGTCAGGTTCAATTGCAGGGAAGCTGGCCAGACTGCCCTCTCACAGCACAGGCGCTCATGCTTTTGAAGTGGTTTGGCGTCAACATTGAAAACCAAGCCGAAACAATTGTTGCTACTCATACCCAAGTCCAGCAGGATAGCACCTTCATGGCACAACTCTCACCAAAGTTTCTGCCTCTTGCGGTTGCCTTTGCCACCGTACGGGCATTACGCGGTGAACCTGTCACACTGCCTGCTGCATTGAGAACAGACAGCACAATCATAGAAAGCTTTTGTATCAATACTGGTCTGCACCTCGAAGAAGATGGAAGTTTGCGCCATCTGACAGAAGAGGAAGCCACACAATATAAAGATGATGTCTGGACAGCACCCTCGCCCCTCTGGGCCATTGCCATGGCATGTGCTGCCTTTGCCCGCCCTGGCCTGAAAATCACAAATCCAGGCATCCTGACTGAGCTCTATCCGGCATTCTGGACATTGTATAACGCACTACCAGAACCAGCTCTAAAAACTGAGACTGAGACGGAGTCCACCAATGACAAAACTGTCAGACGACGCATCATTACCACAGAACGAGCCAGACCTATTGCAAGAGATCAGGATGATTGATGAGCTCATACAGGAGCAAGAAACAGCCATACGAGAAACCATGCTGGCAGAAAAGCCTGCTGAAGGTATTTTCTATGCGGCAAAGCTGCACACCTTGCGCCAGGATAAGCTCATCCTGCAAACGCGGCGTGATTTGCGTCGTGTTCGTCTGCGCCGCTTACAGATAGGCAATGAAGAAGTGTAGACATGACTCAGCAGAACAGTCCATAATACAGCCAGCAAACAAAAAACAAGACCGCTTTACCTTGATAAAGCGGTCTTTGGAATGCTCAGGCAGCAAAAATTCTATTTCAAATCAAACTCATAGCGTACATTGGCAAGACTTTTATTGGACTTATCATAAGCAGCAACAGTATAGCGGTAACGCTTGGTCTCTCCTCCAGGACAAGCACCACGATACGTTTGCGCAAGCGCCCCCTCAGGGATAATACCCTGGCGGTCATTTTCATAAATGCCACCACCAAGATAGCGTCGAGGGGAAGTGCCTTCTTCAAGCCAGACCGCAAAGCGTACAGTCTCCGCAGGCACACCAGAAAGTAATATTTCCGGAGAGATTCGGGAGCAGCGATGCCGATCCTCCCATTTGATTATAGCCCCCAAGCCTCCCTCACTTTCTATTTTGGGAGATGCGCACGACGCAAGCGCAGGGAATATAAGAAAAAACGCAAATTTATGGAGCATCATCAAATCTCCTTAAGAGTATGTCTTCACATGCTCTTACAGTATAGTTGCAATAAAGACAATTACAAATAATGTCCCACAAGGAGTAAGTGATATGTCAATTCTCGCACAGTCTATTGCCGATTCAGTGAAAAATTCTTCCTGGATCAGAAAAATGTTCGAAGCTGGAGCACAGCTCAAAGAGCAGTTTGGCGCAGAAAATGTGTATGATTTCAGTTTGGGAAATCCTGACTTGCCTGCTCCTTCTTGCGTAGGTGATGCTTTGCGCGAACTGGCTACAAAAGCAGGCACCCCTTTTGCTTTTGGCTATATGCCCAATGCCGGCTATCCCTGGGCACGCCAGGCTCTTGCCAAACATCTTACACAGGAGCAGGGAATAGCATTGCAAGCAGAGCATGTTCTGCTTACGTGCGGTGCCGCAGGGGGACTGAATGCTGTTTTTCGGGCACTGCTCAATCACGGCGATCAGGTAGTCACACTAGCCCCCTACTTTGTTGAATACTCCTCATATGTAGCTAACCACGGGGCAGTCCTTCATGCTGTTCCCAGTCAGACAGACACCTTTGCTCCTGACATAAACGCCCTGTCAGCAGCAATCACCCCAAAGACACGGATTCTCCTCCTGAACTCTCCCAATAATCCTACGGGAGTTATTTATAGCAAAGCCCAGCTTGAAGAAATTGCCACACTGCTGCGAAACAAATCGCAGGAATACGGACGTCCCATTTTTCTCATTGCAGATGAACCCTATCGCTTTCTCGCTTTTGATGGCGCCACCGTTCCCTCACTCCTGCCACTCTATTCCCATGCCATTTGTGTCAGCTCCTTCTCAAAAAATCTTTCCCTGCCTGGTGTACGTCTGGGCTATATTGCCATCACTCCGAACATGCCAGAACAGGAAGAGCTTATGGCAGGCCTGACACTAGCCAACAGGATACTGGGATATGTCAATGCCCCAGTTATCGGGCAGCATATTATGATGCACGCCCTTGGCTCACAGGTAGATCTTTCCATTTATGCAGCGCGCCGCAAGGCGATGGCTCGCGTACTCGATGAAAGCGGCTATGAATACCAAATGCCCGCAGGCGCATTCTACTTTTTCCCCAAAGCTCCAGGAGGAGACGATATTGCTTTCGTGCAAAAACTCCAGCAGGAGCGCATTCTTGCCGTACCCGGAACAGGCTTTGGCTGTCCTGGCCACTTCAGACTCGCTTTCTGTGTTGATGAAGATGTGATCATACGCTCACAGGAAAGCTTTTCCAAAGCACGCGCATAATAAACTGATGCACGGAATGGCAAAAGAACGCTTTTCTCGCCATTCCGTGCCAATAACAGCAAAGCATATCGTGAATTTTTCCTTCGATATACCCCTTGTATCAGCACTTCTGCCAATCCTCATTCCACCCAGGGCAGACTTGCCAAGGCATCTCCCCCTATGCTAAAATATTTCTCCAAACAATTTCGCAAAAGTATTTTTCATCTTATTGTTTACTCCTCTATTTTATTTATAAGGCCGTGACACTCCTATGGTTTTCAGTTCCCTTATTTTTCTTTGTGCATTTTTACCCGTCACGATTATTATATACCATCTCCTTATCCGCCTCGGTGCGGGACGTGCCTCACTAGTCTTCCTTTTTTTGGCTTCCCTGTTTTACTATGGCTACTGGAAGCCAAGCAATACCTGGATCATTCTTGCTTCCATTATTGTGAATTATGGTTTTGGGATATGGATTTCTCAGGCAAATACCTGGCGCAAGCCCTTGTTTATCGCTGGCGTCGCCATCAACCTTGCGGCTCTTGGCTATTACAAGTACACAGATTTTCTGATTACCAATATCAATACCCTATTAGACTCCAGCCTGCCACTCACACATATTATCCTCCCCATAGGCATCAGCTTTTTTACCTTCCAGCAAATTTCATATCTGGCAGATATTTATTCAAAAGAACACGATCCTTCCGGACAGGGACTCATTGACTACTGTCTGTTCGTTTGTTTTTTCCCCCAGCTTGTCGCTGGCCCTATTGTGCATCATAGAGAAATGATGCCCCAATTCGCCTCAGAAAAGAATCTTCGCCTCAATTGGGGGAATATGTACGCTGGCTTGTGCATGCTTTCCATCGGGCTGGCCAAAAAAGTTCTTATCGCCGACAGTCTTGCTCCCGTTGTGAGTGCCACTCTCAAAACCGGAGTAACCTTAAGTGCTGCCGACGCCTTATTGGGGACATTTGCCACAACAGCGCAAATCTACTATGATTTTTCAGGCTACAGCGATATGGCTATTGGCTGTGCCCTTTTCTTTAATATTTGCCTACCACAAAACTTTTTCTCACCATTCAAAGCTGTCAGTATCCAGGATTTTTGGCGACGCTGGCATGTCACGCTTTCACGCTGGCTGCGAGACTATCTTTACTTTGCTCTGGGGGGTAGTAAGTGCGCACCATGGCGTAGCTATCTCAACCTTTTTCTAACATTCTTCATCGGTGGCATCTGGCATGGCGCATCATGGTGCTTTGTTTTGTGGGGCTTATGTCATGGGATTGCTCTTGTCATTCATCGCTTCTGGACAAAACAGCTCGGACTGACCACCTCTGCCTTCACAGGCTGGGCACTCACATTTTCACTTTTTTTGATAACGACCCTACTCGGACGAGCACCTTCTCTTGACGCGCTGACAGGTGTTTTTCAGGGGTTGGCTGGCTTCAACGGTCTGGGATTCACTCCAGAGTATATTGCTGCTATTAAAAGTGCCACCTATAGAACCATTTATGCTTTTGAAGCAGTTGTCGCTATCTGTGTAGGCGCATACCTCATCGCCTTTTTTGCTCCTAACAGTACACAAATCGTAAGTAATGCCACCCCCAGACTGCGACTGACCTTGTGGGTGGCCTTTCTTCTTGGCCTCTGTATCACGGCATTGACAATACCGGAAAAAACCAATGAGTTCATCTACTTCCAGTTCTAGTACGACTATCGTACGTAAAAAAATCAGCTCTCTGGGAGATTGCCTCTTTACCTTCCATAATGATGCACCCTCTTCCCAGTCACGCAAACATCTCTGGGGAGCGCTCGCATTAGCGCTGAGTATACCACTGCTTACTCTATTGTTTGTACTGGCAGTCGATCCTTTACAAGTATTCCATAACCAAACCGTAGGTACTCTCCACTATACCGATAATGCCCGTTACCGCCATCCAGGTCTTATCCGGCGACATTTTTATGATGAAAAAGACAGGCAGACAGCGCTCATTGGCTCTTCCGTTCTCGAAAATTTTCTTGATAAAGAAGTTGAAGAATACGCAGAACTCCCTGCTCCCTTTAACTTTGCCACTGGTGGTCTTAGCTATGGAGAAGCATTGATCATCTATAAAAAGTTGATCCAAAGCCCTAGCATTAAATATATTATCCTCGCCTTTGAGCCTCATGCTTTTTTCACGCTTAGCCCCGATTTTTATAACGATATTCCTTATTTTCCACAAAAACTCTATTTCGGGACGTGGTGGGAACGCCTCAATGCTATGTGGACCTCAGAAACCCTTGTACTCGCAGGGCAGGCTTTTGTATTCTCCAATGATGCATTTCTTGATTTGGAAAAACTCCGCTCTTCAGTGCATAACTATAGCAAGGCTCGCCTCTTCACACGTTATGGACTTGAATTTCCTCAAAATCTGGAGCAGCTCAAAACCGGTGAAATCTTCAAGAAAGACCATGTCCGCTATCACCCTATAATATCGCAACAGCCTCCACCGCCACTGCTGGCTCTTGAAAAGGCTCTGCTACAAACGCCATCACATATTACGACATACGCACTCATTCCCCCATACTCTGCTTTTGGGCGCATTCCCTGGGAGAACTATGAAGTCTCTGTACGTTATCTTATCAACGCGCTCAAAAATAAAAGCAATGTCCAATTTTATGGCTTTGACGATGTGCCAGAAATAGTACAAAATATCGCCAATTATTATGATGCTTTCCACTTTGGTGTTGGTGTTGGACGATATATTTTGCGAAGCATTGCCGCAGACAAACATCGCATCACAGCAGCCAATGTGGAAGAATACATTCAAAGAGTACAGAGTACACGAAAACTCACTCCCTACCATGACCCTTTGAATACTGTTGCTTTTGAAGGTGAAACAGACGAAGAAGGATGTTCACATTTCCCCTATCCCAAAGGAAATCGCCCACTGCCATTGCCTGAATAGTAAAACAATACAGCCATAAGGAGAGCACATGAACATTCACGCCTTTCTCATTCCCATTACACTCCTTTTGACGTTACATGCATCAGGCTGGGCTGCTTTTGCTCTGGAAACACAAGCCAGTTCTCAAGAGCAAACGGTGCAGAATGACTTTCCTTTTACCTACAAGATGGGTAAAGGGGCAAAAGTGGTGGCTTCCCCCAGCAACAGTGCCAAAGTGTTACGAACAATCAGAAACTATTCTGAAGGCTACGTTACGACATCCAAGGTTGTGAACAAGACAACATGGTACCATGTTCAAAGCTTTGACAAGGCAATTGAGGGCTGGGTAAAAAAAGGCAACGCACTTACGCTTACCCCCCAGACACCAGACAATACCATTCAAACCACAATGACCAGTATTGATGCTATACCCACTCCCCCCCGCAATGAAGAGGTCATTCTTACTCCCTGCCAGGATAATTTGTCGCACTACCAGCGGCAGGAGGATATATGAACAGCTTTCCTCTTTTTGCCCTTGCTGTCCTTCTCGCATTCTCCACACCTGTCTGGGCTGCTTCAGCCATAGACAGCCAGGCTGATGCTCAGGTACAGGCGCTTACAGAAGACCTGCCCCTTGTCTATAAAATGACCGCCGGAGCACACGTTATGAAAGCTCCTGCTGCCAATGCTCACATAGTGCGAACTATAAAAAACTACTCACACGGATACATTATTGCCTCTACAGTTGCAGGCAACACGACATGGTATCGCGTGCAAAGCTTTGATAAGGAAATTGAAGGCTGGGTAAAAAAAGACAGCGCAATCACATCTCGTGCGCATTTATCTGACAAAGATAATGCAAAACCTTTTGACCGCACCATAGCGCGTTTTGTCGCTCATGCCCAAATGCTCATTGAACATAATGAGTCATTGCTCAAAAGCACATGGGATTTTTCTGAAAAGAAAACATACACCTTGCAGGATGGTCGCGTTCTGTACGAACAATGGATTTTTGACGCACAACAGCAAGGAGGAAAACATCCCTCCAGCATAGGACTTTTGCGCGATCTTACGCAGAAAAATACTATCGTAAACAATATTCAGCTTTCCATCCCCAACCAGAGTATTGGCGGTCTTACCATAGGCCTTGATACTCCAGAAACTCTTCAAAAAAAACTGGGGCATGGCAAAGCACTGGAATCTCTTTTTACCATCACGGCAGGCGATGTCCCTGATGAGACAATCTGGAAGTACGCAGATTCTCCAGAGTGGGTCGGCAGTACACACTTTGATCTCGTTTTCGACAGCAATCAGAAGCTCAAATCCATTAACTATTATATCGTTACCGCCCACTAATACCGGCACGAATCACGAACGTCTTACACTATCAATGAACAAAGAGCCTCACGAATCACTTCATGAGGCTCTTTGTTTCACTCTACGAGCGCTGTCAGATCATACACTGCGCTCTCTTCAATATTTGCTTCGACCAATGCCCCAGGCGTGACCCCTTCACCACTGATATATGTGACCCCATCAATCTCAGGAGCCTGGAACCACACACGCCCCGTATGCAGTCCGGGCCATTCGGGATGCGGTGCATCCACGAGCACCTCCATTTTCTGTCCGACAAAAGAAGAAAGCCAGCTCTCGCTTATTTCTGCCTGAATTCTCATAATTGCAGCACGCCGCTCTTCTTTCACAGCATCGGGAAGCTGATTGGGGAAGCTTGCCGCAGGCGTTCCTTCCTCTGGCTGGTAGGCGAATACGCCCAAGTGAGCGCATTGCATATCCTGTACAAAATCACACAGTGCCTTGAAATGCGCCTCCGTCTCTCCTGGAAAACCCACAATCAGCGATGTACGCAAAGCAGCCTCAGGCAATGCTGTACGAATGCGATCCACAGCCTTTCGCGGATCTCCTGCAAAAGGGCGTCCCATACGCTGTAAGATTTCTGGATGCGCGTGTTGCAGCGGAATATCAAAATACGGCAAGACAGGAGCCCCCGTATCGGCAATAAAAGACAGAAGCTTTTTTGAAATACCCGCAGGATAAAGATACATCAAACGCAAGCGTTGCAATCCGTCAAGTTTTACAAGCTCTTCCAATAAGCTTACAAGCCCATGAGGTTCGTCAATATCCTCCCCCCATGCGGTGGTATCCTGTGCCACAAGCACAAGCTCCTTTACACCACGTTCCAATAATAACGATGCCTCTTCCCGCAAAACAGCACGAGACAGGGAACGATGCCTGCCACGAATGGCAGGAATAGTACAAAAAGCACAGTGATGGCGACAGCCATCACTGATTTTCAGCCAGGCATATGAGGGTGGCGTTGAAAGTAAGCGCCCCGCAGGCGGTAAAGGCAAAGACAGACGTGTCAGCAGTTGTTCTGCCCATGTGCTGCGCTCAATCCCATCAAGCCACAAGTCAACTTCAGGAATCTCTTTTGCAAGCTCCGTCACTCCATATCGACCAGACAGACATCCCCCCACAACAAGAAAAGGACGGCGTTTCAAGCGCCCACAATGCGCTACAGCATCCAGAATGGTGCGCACAGATTCTTGCACAGCAGGCAGAATAAAACCGCAGGTATTGATAAAAACCACATCCGCTCTGCCAAGATGCGGCACAAGCGACACATCACTTCCCAAAGAGCCCAGAAAGTGTTCCGTATCTACGCGATTTTTCGGACACCCCAAACTGACGGAATACACCTTCACCTTACAAATCTCCCATGTAACAACGCGATTACAGAATCCATACCACAATACATAATACCCAAAGTAGCTGTATACACATCTTTTTCGCAACACTAGCGCGGCAAATACTTACATTTTTTTATATCAAAAAATAAAAAATATAGATATCACTTGTTGGCGATAGACAAAGAAAACCTTTTATGCCATTCTCTCCAAAGAAGAGCAATACGATTCTCTCTTCTTTCATGAGAACTCTCTTTTATGCACACACATGCTTTCACACAACTCAGTTCATACTGAAATGTACTAATTCACACTGTTTTTGCTTCATCTTTTCTCCATCTATATCTACACTAACACGCACTATTTTCCC
>CAMTOM010000001.1 GCA_947074125.1 uncultured Desulfovibrionaceae bacterium | reverse complement strand
AAGGGATTCGCAGGGGGTGCAACCCCCCACAATTCCTTAACCCTTGCGGAGCAGATATTCTTAGATTTTGAGAAGCAGAGTAATGTTGTTTGGTGATATATTTTACTAAATAGGCAATAATAGAAAGCTTCGCTATGCCTCCCGACACCACCAGATGATTTTTCCAATGATGCGCACAGCATTGTCTGCCTCGGCGTTACGCAGGTTAACCTCAATAGGGTCATAGCGTTCATTGTGACTGCGCAGAATCATGCGGTGCCCTGGGAGGGTTTCAAGCTGCTTGATATAAATTTCTTCATTAAAGCCCACAGCATAAATCGTATGCGGCACAATATGTGTCTTGCCCTGATCGACAAGTACCATATCGTTATGGCGAATTGTGGGCTCCATACTGTCGCCATAAACGCGCATGAGAACCATCTGGTCTGGATTCCCTTTACGTGCAAGCCAGTCACGCTGGAATGCGAAATGGTCGAGAATTTCACTTTCAGACTCCAGACTTCCTGCACCGGCAGAAAGACGGGCAGCGACTAAAGGAACTAGTAAGAAATCAATATCAGACTGGCTGCTTTGTGGGCGCATAAGCTGCGCCTGCACAGGAGGAGAGGAGAGAAGCGGGGTGTGCGGTTGTGCTTGTGTTGACTGTGGTACTGGCGTGAGAAGCGATTCGTTGAGAGAATGCTGCGGGGTAGACGCAAGCAGGGCGTCGAGAGAAATATTGTCTGTTCTGGCAATGCGCAAGAGCCAGGATTCGGGGATTTTATTCTTCCGCCGTGCCTGACTTATGGCCTGTGGTGAGACCCCAAGCTTTGTGGCGAGTTGGATATCACGGGTAAAGCCAAAAAGATGGAGCAAATGATCAAGTATATCTGTGCTTGCCTGTTTCATGCCTCATTTATGAATGATTTTCACAAAAAAGTCAATCTAAAATATATATTATTTATCAATTATATAGTACATTGTTTTATAGGCTCATGATGGCGCGAATGTGATCGTGGCGTCACACCATGAGCCTGCAGGGGCTAAAGACTTTGAGAGAGTAACGCTTGTAGCAGGGGGCGGTCAAAGAAACTGCCCTGCACATGCCGCTCCATTTCCTGATACATCTGATAGGGCATGCTGAAGGTCAGGCAGTCTTCTCCCAGCAGCTTGCGAACCGCTTTGCGAGCTGAAAGATCGGTCAGTCCAATGACGGCTCGTGGCTTGTCTGAGAGTCCTTCTGCGATGGGAAGCAAGGCGATAAGCTGGCAGCCCGCAGCCCAGGGAATACAGACATTTTCACGTCCCTCACGTCCATAATTGGCAAGTATGGTGAGGGCAGAGAGCTGAAGCGCGTTCACGACAAATGAAACTGCGGCGGGCGGCTCTGCATCGTCAGGATATTCTGCAAGTGGTCTGAGAACAGTGTACTTTTTGGCGTTTTCCTGAAGAGGCAGTTCGTTAATCCATTGATGCACCAATTGTGGATTTTGTTTGAAGCATTCGCCGTGCAGATAGTCGTCACTAAAATCCTTTCCTGCGGCAGATTCAAGTATGGCAGCCATGTTTCTGCCTTCTTCTGTGCCCCCATTGCCTGAAGACAAAAATCCTGCGAATCCCTCAAGACCCCCAGGGAATCCAAGGTAGGTATTGCCAAAGCATAAGCCAACACCTCCTCCCCAACAACCACAGGTCGCAATATCAAAGGCCGCCGTTTTGCCCTTGGCAACATTGGCGTACATGAACATCACACAGCCCCATTTACCTTCTTTGAACTGAAGGGCGTTTTCTGGCTTTTCATCCGTCATGGCAATGGCTACAGGGGAAAATTGCACGTTCAATCGTTCCGCTATGATTGATTTCATATGGCTCTCCTCTGTTGGGTGTTTTTCTTTACCTGTAGCTGGAGTGAGAATTTCTGGCAAGAATAAAAAAAGAAAAAAGAGTGTTTTTAAATAAATTTTTTATTGACAAATAAATCCATCTCAGATAGTTTTTCTTTGCGTTCAGCGGGTAGCTTTTGTGGCGCGCTGGAATGTCGTGTGAAAAATGAATTGTTACATACATAAATTGTGATCTGATACATCAAGGAGAAGAAGCAATGGCTTTGAGCGAAGATATGCCAAGTGTGACAGTGGCTCTGGAATCTGTGCTGGGTATGCTTGAACCAGGTGAAGCGGGTGTGCTGCATCAGGCATGTCTGAATCTTTCTGCCTTGATTGAACAGGTGCAAATGCTGGAAGGCCTGCCCTTGGCTCTGGAGGGATACTCATCGTAATCTTTTGTAGCTTGTGTGTTTGCACGAGATTGATTTTTTATTGTTCGTGAAGCATTTGTGATTAGGGATGACGGTGGTGTTTTTTTGTTCCTCTTGTAGCCTGTAGCATCGGGTATGGATTGCAGTGCTATATGTGCCTTGTATGAGATGAGGAAAAAAAGAAGAAGGGAATCTCAGGCTATCTGCGTATGACAGGTATGTGCGTTATGCGCCTCGCATATGGCTGTCATGCAGAGAGTGAGTTTCCCTTCTTTTATTGATAGGGCGGAATAAGATTGAAAGGGGGCTGGTTCGGTGCCGCACGAGGAGTACAGCGTGCTTCTGGCTAGGAATTGTCAGGCCAGAGGTATGCGTATTTGACGGCGATACCGTCACTGCGTTCACCAAGGCGCTGGACAAGGCCTTCCAGAGTATCAGAATTGACTGTGCCTACTTCTCTGGAGAGCAGATAGGCAAGCTGTCCTTCGCTTTGTTGGTATGTCCAAATGGCAGCATATACGGAACCAACGCCAGGGCGACCTGGGAATTCTGTTTCTGTGAGAAGGTAGAGTCGTATTTTGGGTTTGTTTTTCTCTTCAAGGCTAAAAAGATTGCTGGCATTAAATGTTTCTTTCAGGCGCATGGCAAGACGTGCGCCAAGACTGTCGGTTCCTTCGTGAGCAATTGTGATGGCGGTTGTGCGTTGCGTTGTTTTGGCAGGCTTGTCCTGTACTTCTTTGCCTGCCTGTGCTTCGGCGCTGTATGTGGGGCTTGCGAGCAGGAGTGCTCCCAAAAGAAAAGCGCCTAGTGTACAGAGGGAATGTTTTCGCATGCGGACTCCTTGGATTGAATAATGGGAAATATGTTTCCTATACCGTGTCCTGCTATGAAATGAAAGAGGCTGGAAGGGTGTTCTCATTTTTTTCTTGCAAAAGATTTGGTTACAGGCTATGTGAGTTCTCCTTTTATGAAGCACACTTCAGTAGCGGTTCGGGGTGCCCGATGTTCTCGTAGGTGCGAGAACACGTGATTGCGAAAGACTTTTTCGCTTGTAGAGAAGTTTTTCGTACTTATGTTGGGTGGAAGAGCCTGGGCTGAGGTGGAAGAGAAACCCTGGAGGAACATATGGCTTATGTCAGCATGAAACAGATGCTGGAGACGGGGGTGCATTTTGGGCACCAGACCCGTCGCTGGAACCCCAAAATGCGTCCCTATATTTTTGGGGCTCGTAATGGCATTCATATTATTGACCTGCAACAAACTGTGAAGCTTTTCCGTACTGCCTATGACAAGGTTGCGGAAACTGTTGCCAAGGGCGGCAAGGTTCTTTTTGTGGGAACCAAGCGTCAGGCTCAGGAAGCTGTGGCTCAGGAAGCCGGACGTGCTGGTCAGTACTATGTGACCAACCGTTGGATGGGTGGCACTCTGACCAACCTTGTGACGATTCAAAAGAGTGTTGACCGTCTGAAGAAGCTGGAAGCCATGTTTGAAGATGGTTCCATCAATCGTTACCAGAAAAAAGAAATTCTTACGCTTCAGCGTGAAATGGACAAGTTGAATCTGACGCTCGGCGGCATTAAAAATATGGATCGCCTGCCTCAGTTGGCTTTTATCATTGATCCCAATCGTGAAGATATTGCTGTGAAAGAATGCCGTAAACTGGGTATTCCTATCGTGGCTGTTACAGATACGAACTGCGATCCTGATGTGATTGATTATATTATTCCTGGCAATGATGACGCTATTCGCGCTATTAAGTTGTTTGTGACTGCGTTTGCCGAGGCTTGCCTTGATGGTGATGCCATGAATAAAGAAGGTGTTGGGAAAAACGCTGAAGAAGAGCTGAAGGCTGCTGCAAATGCAGAAGCTGCATCTGCTCCTGCAGAAGCGTCTCCTGCTGCGCCTGCTGCAGAATAATCTTACTTTCCTGCCTTCCTCCTGTGAAGATGCCTGTATGGGCTTTTTGAATGGGGAAGGCAGGGAATTTCTGTTTTTGTGTACCTGTCACGAACATTTTTTGTTATTTCGGGAGAAATCTATGGCTGCTATTTCTGCTCAGATGGTAAAAGAATTGCGCGAAAAAACTGGCGCAGGTATGATGGATTGTAAAAAAGCCCTTCAGGAAGTTGATGGCGATCTGGAAAAGGCTGTAGACTGGTTGCGTCAGAAGGGCATGGCCAAGGCTGCCAAAAAATCAGGTCGTGCGACTTCTGAAGGCCTTGTCGCGATTGCGTCTTCGTCTTCCGCTGTTGCTATGGCTGCGATGCTGTGTGAAACAGACTTTGTGGCGCGTGGTGATCAGTTCCGTGCGCTGGCAGACCAGGCAGCTCAGGCTGTACTGGAAAAAAATCCTGCCGACGCCGATGCCTTTCAGGCTTTGATGGGTGATGCTGTTACCCAGCAGATTGCTTCGGTGGGCGAAAATATGACACTGGGCAAATTTGTTCGCATGGACGTTCCTGCTTCCGGTGTTATCGGTCAGTATATCCATGCCAACAATAAGATTGGCGTTCTTGTAAAAGTGGAAAGTGCTGCTGGTAATCATCCTGCTGTGCTTGAGCTTGCCCGTAATGTGGCCATGCAGGTTGCTGCGGCAAGCCCTCTGGCTCTGGATGCGACCAGCCTTGATCCCGCAGTCATTGAGCGTGAGCGTGAAGTATATCGCCAAAAAGCTCTTGAAGAAGGCAAGCCTGCCAATATTATTGACAAAATTGCTGAAGGTGCGGTCAAGAAATTCTGTAAGGAAGTGTGCCTTATGGATCAGCCATATATCCGTGATGACAAGAAGAGCATCGCTGATGTTGTACGTGACGCTGCCAAGGTTGCGGGCGCTGATGTGACGATTTCTTCGTTCATGCGTATTCAACTAGGCGCTGAATAGTCTTTTTTAAAGAGATTCTGAAGCCGGACACAGTCTTGTGTCCGGCTTTTTTTGTTACATATATCTACAGCACAGAAAATTTATGGATTTTTTGCATAGGTAGTGTGTGTTGTGCCTGAGAAAAGGATTTTGCTTGCTGCTTGTGCAAAGTCGCTGCAGAGAATGTATTTGCGGTGCCTGCGTTGCTGTAGAATGTCGCGAGAGAGGGCAGCGTAAAACGTACGCCAGACGTATTCTGTGCAGTACATCGCGCTGTTTTTGCTGAGATCCATTTGAAGGTCAAATGGAATCTTTTGCGCTTTATAGACAAAAGCCTGAGTGATAATGGAAGCCCGCAATGTTTCTGGTAGGGGCATACGCAAAATGCGTATCCTTTCTGCGTTATTGAGAAAGAGAGAAAGGGGTTCTGTAATAATGCTCCCTTTGCCGTTATTGTCCACATCCATATGAATGACATAGGGAGTGGTTTTAGGGAAATAAAGGATGCCAATATGTGAATATTGTTCGCCAAAGCGTTGCAGTAGCTTCCCCCAGCTATTCGGACGATAGCGCAGAACGATATCCGCATTTTTGAGCGTGCCCTGTAGTGGCTCCCATCGTGTGTCATTGTGCGTCGCTGAGGATTTTTCAGCCCTTATTGATGTTTCGGGTGAGGTGGAAGGGGATATGGCAGGAGTGGCAAGAGCGTTCGCTGCATAGGCAGAAGAAGTGGTGGCATAACACAGGAAAAAAATCAAAAAAAGCCGCAAGCAGGTATCTATGACAGGAAAGAATTTGCGTAACGTATGCGTAGGATTTTGATATATGCAGGTCGGGTGTGCATCATTATGCAGGATGTGAGCGAAAAAAGAGGCATCATGCCCATAGGGAGCAAGATGCCTCATAGAAAGTGCTATGATAAAGGATTGGAAGTGTATGTATGCCAATCCCATGCGGTGTCCTTCTTTGTTACTCTGCCCACTGGGGGAGATAGCCTGCACCGTTGATGTCTATTTCTCTTTGGCCTATTGAAGCGGCTGTAATGATCGCTCTGAGCTTGACCTTACCGGAGAGAACTTTTTTCTGGAGTACATCATCACCTTCATTGCTGGAGGCAACTTTGATTTTACTGGTGCGGTCAGGCTGGATACGTACCCAGCTTTGGAGAACTTTTTCTCTGATGACGGTATTGTTTTCTACCCATCTGATGGTAATGCTCTTGGGAATAATGTCTTCATCCCAGTCATTTTCAATAGTCAGCGTATAGGCCATTTTTTGTTTTCCGGTATTCATGGCCGGATCAGTGCGGACTTTGATACGAGCGAGCATTTTCGCTGCTTTTTCTTTAGCTGTTTCCTCTATTGTTTGAAAGACTTTTTCTTGACGGGTTTTTTCTGCTTCCTGATAGGCTTGTAACGACGACTCATCTATTTCTTCAGGAGCAGCAGGCAGGTGATTTGTGGCGTAGCGACATGTAGCGTCTGGCAGAACCTCTATTTCATTTTCAAGCAAAGAGGCTGCAGGAGGGAGCGATGTGGAAGCATAGGTAAAGCTGGCAGGCTCGATATGGAGTGTATAGGTGCCTGCGACTACTTCCTTCATGAGGAGAAATTCGTAAATGCGTGCAGCGCGATCTTCTGGAGAGTCACTTCCTCTGATGCCAGAAATGAGCTGTTCGCGTGATTTCCCTGGAGCCAGGGTCATTGTTTCTCCATATGTTGTGAGCAAAAGAGGCTGCCCTTCCCTGTTTTTCACGGTGATACGGTATATGGGGGCACTGATGGATTCGTTCCCCTGATTTTGAGCTGTGAAAATGATTTCAAAGCGTTCATTGCGTGTGCCAGCATGGAGAAAGCGTACTTTCGGTTCAGTGATATGCAGAGGTGCGAGAGAGGCTTGCTGGATAGCTGCAATGCAGCGTTGTTGTAGTGCCGTGGTTGCTACTGGCGCAGTGGCGGGGGCAGGTGAGCTCTCTGCAGTCACGGGTTGCGAAGCAGGGGGAGCGCTTGATTCCTGATAGTTTTCTCCCAGCAGACGGGCATCATTTACGTTGGTGCTGATGCCTATGGGTACTGCTCTATCACCCTGTACAATAAATGTCAGCCAAGTGGTATCTTCTGTTGGAAAAGCGGCAATCCATATATTGTTATCAACGCGGGTAACCTGGCATTTTTTGAGTATTTTGGGATTGAGCAGGGCTTTGGGGTGACGTTCGAAATAAGGCTGGAGTGCTGCGCGTGCCAATGCGTTGGGGGGAGCTGTTGACAGCTCCACATCACTAGGCATGAGCAGGGGGTTTTCCAGGACGGCAGTCGTTTGGGGGCTGTGCTGGAAAAAAGCGCCTGTAAGGAGAGCGAAGTCGGAGAGGAGTGCTGGACTTCCCTCCTGAAGCATACTTTCAACTTTGGAATAAAAATCTTTTATAGCTTTATCTGCAGGAGTGCTTTGTGAACAGCCTGAAATAAAAAAAGTTAATATAAACAAATATAAAGTGAGAATGGTGAGAGTTTTCTTGACCCTGTTATGGTAGTTCTACTTCCGAAAATGTATTGACTTGCAACTGTAGTATGTACTGTATATCACTTTTCAATAGTCAAATAGGGAGTATTGTGTCAAGCTACAAATGATATGCTGTGCCGTCACGAGATGGAGTAAAGAAGCATTATTTTTGAGTCTTGAATGAGCTAGTGTGATTATTGCAGAAAAGAATTTTTGCTTTTTTGTGTGAATCTGTTATCTATTGTACTAATAGCATATCAATCTTTTATTCTCTTGCCTTGTAATAAAGAGCTACAAAAGATGGTTTTTTCAAATCTGTAATTCAATTTAGGGTGATTACAGCGTTTGACGAAGGATATGCGAGAAGACTATGCGTAGCGTAGCATGGGGCAAAGGGGAAAGTGGGTAGTTGGGCAGAAGGTGTAATTCGAAGAGATTACGGCGTTGCGCAGGCTTTCAGAGCGCCAAAATAGGCTTTATGTAAAGAGGTTGGGTTTTCCATGGCATTCATGACTTCCTGCTCTACTTCAAGTGATGTTGCCATAATCAACTGCTCAAGATGGTCATTGAGCAGAGTAAACTCTGCCTTGCTGAGTGTGCTGTCGAGGGCATTGGCGACACAGGTGACTTTTTTAAGGTCTTCCATAAAAAGATCACGATTTCTTTCTGGGGCAATATCGGCAGCTTTTGTCTGAATGGCAAGAAAACGTTTTTTGGGCGGCGTGGTGCATGCGGCAAAGAATAGACAGGAAAGTGACAGGCTACATACACAAAGACAGGCGAAAAAACGGTTCATGCTTTTCCTCTTGGTAAAAAAGCTGAAAATAGTTTATACTACTGGGAATATGGGGGTTTTTATTCATTAGCATAGGGAGCAGACATGTCAAGCAAAGAGGCGGTATTGCGTTTCATGGCATATTCAGAGGCCAAGCGCACAAAAGCTGGTGCCCATGCGGGAATGGTGGGAGCAAAGATATGGGTATAGGCTGCAAAGGTATTTTTGTATAGTAAACCATCTTTGCTGTTCCCCATTCCTGTCCCTTTTTCGAGGTGGAGTGTGCAGAGATTGTGTTCTGCCGTATCCATGATACAGCGTGAGTAGTGAAACTCATGACCCCGTATATGGGTTCCTATGGGGAAAAAAGGTGTGTGTGCGTCGATTGTACCGCAAACATAGCCCAAACCCTGTGGCTTGTTAAAAAACTCTGTATGGACAGGGAAAATGGCTGCCATGGGGAATGTGTTCGCATCACGCCGTAGCGTACGTGCCAGCAGCATGAAACCACCGCATTCCGCATAAATGGGCATGTCTTTATGCGCCCAGTCTGCAATACGGGCAAGGTGTGGGCTTTGTGTGAGGCTTGCAGCATGATCTTCGGGAAAGCCTCCCCCAAGATACAGTCCGTCAAGCTCTTCCCAGTGCTGCGAAGATTCAAGAGAGAGGGGCACAAGTTCTGCTCCAGCCCGCTCAAGTGCCTCCAAGTTTTCAGGATAATAGAACCACAAAATACGATCCCGTACATAGCCAATGCGTGGCGTAACAGCAGAAGGGGAAGATGGGGATGGCGTCTCCCAGAATGGAGCTGCCTGCTCTAAAGGAGGGGCGGCACGAGCAATGTCATGGCAGCGCGCAACATCGACATGTTCGCGAACATGTGCGGCAAGATCGTCTAAAATGTGTTCTGCGAGACAGGTATCGTGTTGGGCTGCGAGACCCATATGGCGCTCTGGCATGGGATTGTGGCGCAAGCGCGGCAGGGCTCCTACCACGGGGACATCTGTATAGGTCTCCAGTACCTGGCGCAAGAGTTGCTCCTGGCGTGCGGTTCCCAGTTGGTTAAGTACCAGACCTGCGATATGGATGCGGGGATCAAAAGCCGTTAAGCCCTGAACGAGAGCTGCGGCAGTACGGGTCATTTTGGTGCAGTCGAGCGTCAGCACGATGGGACAGTTGAGCGTAAAAGCCAATTCGGCAGAAGAGCTGCTGCCCGCGATATCAGTGCCATCAAACAGCCCCCTGTTGCCTTCGATTACGGCCAGTTCTGCATTGCTATGGGCAAAAGAGTGCTGCAAAAGCGCACTAAGACGAGCTTGATTGAGAAAATAGGGGTCAAGAGGTGTGCAGTCTTGTTTGCTTGCCAAGGCAAGCCAGGCGGCATCAATATAGTCTGGCCCTTTTTTATAGGGCTTGCAGATAATGCCCTCCTGCGAAAAGGCACGTGTCAGACCGAGGGTGAGCAGCGTCTTGCCGGAGCCGCCCCGACAGGCAGAAATAAGGAGACGGGGGATGTGTGGCATGTTGTTTGGCTCTGGTTATGCAGAAGGGCGTGAAGAAGCGGGAAGAGAAATAAAATTCGCGCACAGGCAACGTACGAACGTTATCTCCTGGCGCGAATATGCTTGGGGCAAAGCCGAAGCAGGCAGCCTAGCTTTCACCTTCAGCCGCAGACTGCTTGCCTGCACCTTTGAGACCGTACATGGTTGTAGAACCGGAAGACCAGAATTCGAGGACTTCTTCGTTCACCAACTGAGTAAGAACTTTTTTTACTTCGCGTGGACCTTTATCGGGGAAGAGTTCCGTAAAGTCTTTGAAGTAGAATTTTGACTTGGAGGCCGATTTGCTATTGAGAAACTCAATAATAACATCTTTGTCAGCCATGTGATTTCTCCTGACCCGACGGCGCGGATGCGCCGTCGGGGTTAAGGGGTGATAAATTAAAATTTGAACTGCGTGCTCTGGCGCCACGTATAGTAGGCAGGATCACGGAAGTCGTCGATCAAGTGATGGGTAAACTTGAGACCCGTCAGCTTGAAGAAAGACTGCCAGCCAATGCGTTCAATCCAGTCGCCCATACGTTCGTATTTCTGAGCGTCGGCGGCGTACACTTCAACAATGTGTTTGACCGTTTTGGTCAGTGTAGGCCAGCGAGGTGGTTCGTTGGGGATGTAACCCACAACAACCTTGGAGAACTTGGGCACGGAGATACGGTTGGAAACCTTACCGCCAACCATGATGGCAACACCATCGCCTTCGCTGTCAGAAATAGGCAGCGCAGGACACATGGTGTAGCAGTTACCGCAGTACATGCAGCGTTCTGCTTTGATGGCGATGGTGTTGATTTTCTGACCGTTAAATTCCACCTTGGTGGGACGAACGGCAGCAGTAGGACATGCCGCAACAGCCAGGGGGATTTCGCACAACTGGTCAGCCCATTCATGGTCAACCATGGGGGGCTTGCGGTGGATACCTACAAGACCGATGTCTGAACAGTGCACAGCACCGCACATGTTGATACAGCAAGCCAGTGCGATACGCACAGGAGCAGGCAGTCTCATGGATTTGAAGTCGTCAAACAGGGCATCCATGACGCATTTTACGGGGCCGGAAGCGTCCGTAGCAGGCGTATGACAGTGTACCCAACCCTGAGTGTGCACCATGTTGCTGATACCAGCGCCAGTGCCGCCCACAGGGAATTTGAAGGAACCACCGGGGAACTTGCGGCTGGTGAGGTCATCTTTCAGAGGGCCAACAGCGGCTTCGCTGTCCACCATGAACTCGATGTTGTTACGAGTGGTGAAGCGAAGGTAGCCACCGCAGTGCTTGTCTGCGATGTCACACAGTTCACGAATGTTGGTGATGGACATGGTACGTGTACCACCCACGCGGACGGTGTAAACTTTGTCACCGCTTTCTGCCACGTGTACCAGTACACCAGGCTCAAGAATTTCGTGATAGAGCCACTTCCCAAAGTTTTTCGCAATGAAAGGAGGGAAGTAGTCATCATATTTATGGGGGCCAATATCAGAAATGCGGCCTTCCATAGGTTTTGCGGGATTGTACCCGGAAGAAATAAAAGCCATATCGGATTCTCCCTGAAATTAGCGTTGATGGCGCTGACGGTACGCCTGAAGGTCACGATCCCAGCCACCAGGTACTTCTTCTTCCTTGAAGAAGATGTAGGGGTTGGAGCGGGGTTCTTTGACGTGGTAAGCTTCGGCTTCCACTTCAGTCACTTCCAGCAGTTTCTGGAAGGAAAGACGCTTCATGGTTTCACCGACACGTTCACGGTTTTTGCCTTCTTCCATCCACCAGTCCCAAATCTTTTCGATGACTTCTTTGACATCGTCATAGGGGGCGTCGCAGTTGATGAAGGGGATGAGCAGGGAGCCCATCTGTGCGCCGTCAACAACAGGAGCTTTTGCACCAAGGAGGATGCTCGCGCCGCGTTCGTTACCGATATGCAGAGCGCGGGGCATGGTATTGATGCAGTGCATGCAGCGCAGGCAGTCAGCAGTTTTAATGGAAAGCTTGGAGCCATCCCAGCTGATGCATTTGCCTGGGCAGCGGCTGACAACTTCGGCCTGAATGTCAAATTTGCCCCAATCGCGTCCGGAGTGAGCACCAGCATTGGGCTTGAATTCGCCAGCAACGTATGCTTTCACTTTTTCCTGGTCGATTTTGATATCGTCTTTCCAGGTACCGACTACAGCAAAGTCAGAACGTGCCATGGCGCATACGCAACCATTGGGGCAGCCGTCGAACTTGAATTTGAACTTGTAGGGGAATGCAGGGCGATGCAATTCATCCTGATAGTCCATGGTGAGCTGGTAGCACATATCCTGCGTGTTGTAGCAGGCAAATTCACAGCGGCTCTGTCCAAGACAGGCTGCTGGGGTACGCAGGTTGGAGCCGGAGCCGCCAAGGTCCACATTCATTTTGTGGGTCAGCTCATAGAAGATTTCTTCAAGCTGAGGGGTCTGTGTACCAAGCAGAACGATGTCACCTGTGGAGCCGTGCATGTTTGTGATGCCGGAACCGCGCAGATCCCAGATATCACACAGGTCACGCAGGAACTTTGTGGAATAGTATTTACCGGAAGGCTGTGCCACGCGCACGGTATGGAAATGCGCTACACCGGGAAATTTTTCTGGTTGGTCACAGTAGCGGCCAATAACACCACCACCATAACCAAATACACCTACGATACCGCCGTGCTTCCAGTGGGTTTCCTTTTCTTCGTAGGAGAGCTCAAGGATGCCCAGAAGATCTTCAGGTGTATCGACGGGCAACTGATAGTCAAGCCCGTTTTTATTGGCTGCTCTGGCAGCCGCTTCTTGTTTGATGTCGGACACGAAGCTGGGCCATGGGCCGCTTTCCAGTTGGTCCAACAACGGGGTTGCATGTTTCGCCATTGCCATACCTCCAGGTAGGTTTGTGTGTGCGGCTCGGTGAGGAGCCATCATTGTCAGCCATCACCCTGATCGGGTAGGCCAATTCTGGGAGCCTTGCCCCAAAAGAGCAAAAGCCAACATAATATTCACAAGTTCTTCAGTGATATACTAATTTTCTGCCAAAGACAACCAGTTCCATGCAGAAAGTTCATCTTTAAAAAGCGTGATGAGCCTTAAAAACGGGCTTTTGAGGGCATTCTGGCTTTGTGGACGTAATCTTTTCCTTATGCTAGTAAAGCGGGGCGTGTTTATGCTTGATGGCTTTGGCTCTTGTCTGAAAGCCCAAAGCCGCTCTGGAAAGAGCATAACGACAGCTAAATTACGAATGCAAAGGTGGTGAACAGCGTCATGAAAGACAGTCTGGGAGTGTATTATTTCCCTTTGGTGCACGAAAGAACTCTGCGGGTATATGTACGTCGGGGTTCGGAGGGCACAATGGAATTTCGTCTTTGGCGGCAGGATGCTCCAGAGATTTGGGAAAAGCATGGCTGGCTTCCCATGTCTGCTGTTCGGGAAGCGGCTGCCCTGTATGCCAGGGAGCGTGGTAATGGGGGGGCTGACCATATGCGCCTCTATGACGAGAAAGTCGCACAGGCGCTGCTGGCTGAGGATGAGGCATGAGTGGACGCTGGCTTGAGACAAATAAAAGTGTTTTTGTTCGTGATATCGTTCGTGACTATTGTAAGGTATGTCTTGTTCTGGAAGAACAGCAACAGCGCTTTGAGGGAGACGGAACGATCTCATACGCTGCCTTGCGGGAGCTTTTGGGCGAATCCATGCGCAAAGGTGTATTTTGGCGTCTTAAGGACACCGCACACCTCCTGTTCCGCCGCCTGAAAGAAAAAGAACCTCTTTGTGCCGACAGAAACAAGGAGCTTTTGCCGTCAGATATGGTTGTCTTGTGGCAGTATGCCGGACTGCGTGTTCCTGATGGGCTGGTGTGGCAGAGTGGTATTGAGGCCATGCTGGACTGGTGCGTGGGGTATGCCTTTCATGAGTGTGTGAAGCTGAAGGAAGATGCCTTTTTGCAGCAGCACTATGCGAATCGCTATGCGGAGATATTGCATAGCATACAGAATAGGGATGGACTTTTTTCGGGATTGAATATGCTCACAGCACAAACGTGCGAAAGCATACAGCGTGAAATTATGCGTATTATGCACGTGCTCGATCAGGGACGTACACTGCTTATGCACTATCTTGCAGAGCAGGGAGGCAATCGTTACCTTGCACGTCTGCTCTATGTGGAAAGTTCTGCTATCAAACGTGTTTTCAGGGGACAGTATGGGGAACTGCTGCAATCGCTTTATGGCGATGCTCCTGAGCGCATGTATATTGGTGCAGCGCTTTCTTTTTGGGAAGGCGGGCGAGTCTCTGAAGCTCTGACCGTTTTGGATGATGCAGAACAGCGTTATACCTTGGGTGAGCAGGGGCGTGTATTGCGTGACCTTATGGGGAGGCAGACCTTACCGCCTGAGGAAATACTGCTTTTTCATGATCAGAGGGGAAGTGTCACCTGGGCAGATTGATATTTTCATTAATAGGGGGAAATAATCGTGTCGACGGGGAACAGGGGAAAAATGAAAAATATAAGATGGTGTGGCATGGGGATGCTACTTGGCATCTGCGTGCTACTGCTGGGCACACCTGAGGAGAGTGGCGCGACGAGCGTCCAGCGCAAATCCTATGAGGTGAGTGGCAAGCGTTACTATATTCAGAATGCTGCCGTTGGGCAGCGTGAGGAAGGTCTGGCTTCCTGGTATGGTGCTACTTTTCATGGGCGTCCCACAGCCAGTGGAGAACCTTTTGATGCGGGTGCGATAACAGCAGCACATAAAACACTGCCTTTAGGAACGATTGTGCGGGTGAAGAACTTGTCCAATGGGCGTTCTTTGCGTGTGCGTATCAATGATCGCGGGCCTTTTCGGCAAGGCAGAATTATTGATCTTTCTCATGCTGCGGCAAAGCAGTTGGGTTTTTCACAGAAGGGAACAACGCGCGTGGATGTTGTGGTTGAGACTGTGGTGCCTCTTAGCAAGAGGGCTGTTGCCTCTGCCGCTGTGACCAAGGTGCGTGTTGTTGATGTGGAATCGGATATTTTTACTGAACCCGCAACGCAAAGTCTTTTGCAGAAGGCGGAGCCATCAGTGGTTGCAGGACGCGAAGATCTGCCTCCTGTGGTTGCAGAAGAGTTATTGCGTCAGCAAGCAATTGCGCAATATATGTCCGCACAGACAGAAGCAGTACCGCAAAGAGTTTCTGGAAATACAAATCTGACAAAGGTGGGGGCGCAAAAACCTTCAAAGTCAGGAGCCGCCGCAAGTGTAAATCGGCCACAAGCAGGAGCACAGCAGTCCGCAACAACTTCTAAGAGCAGGCGGCGTGGCCTTTTGCTTTCTGATGCGATTGGTCTGCGTGCGGAAGCAGGCATCGCACAGCATATGACAAGTGTGCCCGCACCGTCACCTGAGCAGATCACGCTTTCCCAGGAAGAGCGGCTTACGCCTGTTCAGTATGCGGTACTGGTAAAAAACTTTGCGAAGCGAGATGCCGCAGCACGTTTGGCTTTACAACTCCAGCGTGAAGGCTACAGGGCTTTTTCCCTGCAAAAGCAGCCGGAATTCTGGAGTGTGCTTTTGGGGCCATGGGATGCTTTGGAGCGTGCGGAAAACTTTGCAGGGCGCCTGAAGAAAAAGTATCCTGATGTGCGTGTTGTTGAAGACTGATCTCTGATGTATGACAGTGGTCTGTCAGAGATGCACGGGAAGCCTGTCAGGAGCGTTGCGAAGGGCGGATATGAAAAAGTTTTTGTTGCTGGCTGAGCAGCACTCCTGCAATAACAAGAGCGGAAGCCAGATATTGTGTGGGTGAAAAATGTTCTTCCAGAAACAGGACTCCCATCGCGAGCGTGCAAACAGGAATAAGATTGGTATAGGCGGCTGCCTGTCCTGCTTTAAGATGCCGGATGCCATAATTATAGAGTCCGTATCCGCCAAAAGTGACACAACTGCCAAGATAGATGACCATCATAAAAGGTAGCCATGTGGGAAGTGCAACAGGTAGGGTGACCACGGCAGAAGAGAAAGGAAGCAGGGAAAGCGGCAGGTAGAAAAGAAAACCTGCAAAAACCTGCATGGATGTGAGTTCGAGCGCCTTATAGTGTGGTGCGAGTTTTTTGGCACATACGGTATAGGCAGCGCCACACATGATGGCAATTGCTTGCAGGCAGTTCCCCAATATGGGCTTGGGCGCACTTTCGGTAGCGATGCTGCCATAGCTGAGCCATATGGCACCTGTAATGGCCAAGGATAAACCAAACAGGCTGCGGGGGCTTGACTTTTCTTTGAGGAGAAAGAAAGCTGTTGTTGCGACACAAAGCGGTAAAAGTGCGACCAGCATTCCTGCCTGTGAGGCAGAAGTGAAGCGCAAGGCATTTGTTTCGCAGAGGAAATAGAGGCATGGCTCACTGCAAACCATGAAAAGAATGATTTTTTTTTGACCATGCTGTTGTATGCTACGCCAGAGAGACCGTAAGACGGGCGCGATGATGATCGCGGCGATGGTCATGCGTCCTCCCATGATTTCCAGGGGGGTAAAAGCCGTGAGTGCGATTTTCAAGGCAATGAATGAAGAACCCCAGACGAACATGGCAATAAGCAGGGCGCAATGTGGCAGTAGGCGATAGAGCATGGATGCTTCCAGTGTTGTTTTGGGCGCAGGCTATGCTACTTTAGTACATCTCGCAAGATCTGCTGCATGTGTGGAATGGAGTTGGGCTGATGACTATCAGAAAGCATTTTTCACTGTTTTGGACGTTTTTGGTCTGTATGCTGAGTATTTTGGCCATCACGTTCTATTCGCTTATCCGCAGTGTAAATGCCATTGATGTCTTGAGTGAACATCTACAGCGAACACATATTCTTGTGTCTGAGCTGGCTCGTTCCGCTTTTGCCCAGAGTGCCAAGTCACGGGATTATGTGAACACGGGTACTGCCAGTGATATGGATGCCTTCCAGGCTATTTTGGGTATCCGTCGTGGTGAGGTGCCCCGACCGAACAATGCCATTGTTGCTCCGGGCAAGAAAATTTCTCTATTGCAGCTTTTGGATCAGGAGGAACTTTCCGAGAATGAGTTTCTCCTCCTTTCCGAAGCAGAAAAATATATGGATCAGTTGGTCAGCCATCAGGAAGCAGCCATGGTATTGGCGCGGGTGTATTATTCCAGCAAAAAGAAGGGGCGATTTACTCAGGCAAGTTCTAATGTGGAAATCGCCCGTTCCATGCTTTTTGGTCCTTTTTATTCGGAAGAAATGGACAGGATTCACGCAGTCTTCGATAAATTCTTTGTCAAATCACATGAAAGAGTCAGCGCGCAGATTGCAGAACAGCAGTGGTACGCAAAAATGTGGACTATTGTTGTGTCTGCTGTGCTTGGCATAACCATTCTGGTGCTTTTGGTGAATATGTGGATTATGCGACGGCGTGTGCTTGCGCCTTTGCATGATACCTGTGCCATGGCAGAAGTCCTGGCTGAATCAGAGAGCTTTGTTGAAATAACCCCCATCAAGGGGAATAATGAAATCAGTGAACTCAGGCGTTGCTTTAGTCGGGTTATGCAGCGTCTGCATGAACGGATAGCTGAATTGCGTGTCGCTGAGAACAGGGCAAGAACAAATGAGGAAGAGGCCGTGCGTGCTCGCGGAGAAGCACAGGAGGCGCTCTCTATTGCCCGTAATGCTTCGCGTGTGAAAGAAGATTTTCTTGCTCGCATGAACCATGAGCTGCGTACGCCCCTGAATGCTATCAATGGCATCAGTTACCTGTGCATGCAGACAGACCTGAATGCCGCACAGCATGACTATCTTGAGAAGATACGTGTCGCAGGTCTTTCTCTCCTGAAGATGCTGGATGACCTTTTAGAGTACACAGGCTTGACCTCTGACCGCCTTTTCTTTGTGAGTGCTCCCATAGACTTGCTGCGTTTGAGTATGCGTCTTGGCAAACGGCATATTCCTTTTTGCCGTGAAAAAGGTATCCAGTTGCATCTTTCAGTGGGCGAATATGTGCCGGCTGAAGTTGTGGGGAACGAACACCATCTTGAACAGGTGCTGAGCATTCTGCTGGATAATGGTATCAAGTTTACCAGTAAGGGGCGGGTACTGCTTGCCATAGATCTGCTTGCCAGAGATACCGACAGCGCACGTTTGCGCTTTACCGTGGAAGACACGGGCTGTGGCATGAATCATGCGGAATTGAGCGCTCTCTTCACGCCTTTCAGGCTGGGTGAGGAATCCATGACGCGTCGTGAGGGCGGATTGGGATTGCGTTTGGCTTTGGCAAAGCAGTTGACGGAAGCCATGGGGGGAACATTGCAAGTGCGCAGCGCACCGAATGTGGGGAGTGCGTTTCTTCTGGAAATTTCTTTCCCCTGCGAAGCGGATGTGCGCCCCTGCACTCCCATTGAGCGTGATATCCGGCATAGTGAAGCTTTTGTGCCACGAGTGCTTGTGGTGGAAGACAATAGTATCAACCAGCAAATTGCCGAGGAACTGCTTCGGAGCGTTGGCGTGGAAGTGACTCTTGCCAGCAATGGAGAAGAAGCGCTTGTGCAGATACAGCAGGAAAATATTGATCTTGTGCTGATGGATGTGCGTATGCCCGTTATGGATGGCTTGCAGGCTACACGTTACATACGGGCCTTGGGGGGCAAGTACGCGCGCCTGCCCATTTTAGCCATGACAGCACATGCGACTGATGTGGACAAGGCAAACTGTATTGAGGCAGGGATGAGCGCCCATCTGACAAAACCCATTGATCCAGTAGTCTTTTACAGTGCGCTGGAAGAATGGCTCCCCTGTCCTTTGCCAGGCAGAAAACAGCCTGAGAATGGTCAGTCTTCTGGAAATGGTGCCGGGGAAGAAACAACACACACAGCGCGCCTTGCTTCTTCGATCTCTGACGGTGAAAAAAATAAAGCAGAAATGCAGGGTGGGAATGTCATTTCACTTGTGGCACATAGAAATGTTGAAATACCTGTGGATGCCTCAAGAGAAGAGTATCCAGGTTTTAATATGCAGGTTTGCTTGCGTACTGTTGCGATTAATCGTTCTTTGTATGTGAGTCTTCTTTCCCGCTTTGCTGGTCGTTATGGCTCGGCTCCCAAAGATTTGCGTGACTTGCTGGAGCGTGGCAAAATAGATGAAGCTCTTTGCTTCATTCACAGTGTAAAAGGGATTGCAGCGAATCTTGGGGCAGATGATCTCTCCAAAGTTGCGCGTACCATTGAAAATCATCTCACAACAGGTGTCTTGCCCGCAGAGGTTTCAGAGCGCTTTGAAGCTGTTATGGGAACATTCCTTGCCTCATGCAGTGAGGTGCTGCATCAAGAGGGAGAGGGCAAACCTCTTTCGAGCCAGCAACAGCCTCTGGATGCCGATGTACGGGAACGCTTCCCTGAGGCTTTGCGTCAGGTACCGCGTATTATGGAATTTGACTGGGGGCGTGTCCATGAAGCGATGTCACATTTCGTCAAGGTTTTTGCGGGTACCCCCTGGGAGGCACGTGTACAGGGCATTTTGATCGCTCTGGATGATTTTGATGTCGAGTTGGCGCGTACGCGCTGTGTGGAATTGGCCAGAGAGATGGAAGCAGAATTTCGGGATGATGTTTTTATTTCCGTCGTGGGCAATGAGAAGGCGTTCGAGTCCGAATCTGACACCGATGAAAAAGGTGCGAATGCTGAAAATGCAGGATAGGAGAGGCGTGGCGGAACCTGAATATGAGTAAAGATGCTGTTGCCATACGCCTTTCGCGCTCTGTTGTGGGAACTGAAGAAGCGGATGCTGTCGCCAGAGTGTTGCTGGAAGATGGCTATCTTGGCATGGGACAGGAAGTCCGCTGCTTTGAAGAAGAGCTGGCGTGCTGGCTTGGTATGGATGCAACACAGGTTGTTACTGTGTCATCAGGAACAGCCGCCTTGCATTTGGCTTTGGAGTGTGCTTTGCCCCAGGGGGGCGAGGTATTGTTGCCCTCATTAACATATGTAGCGGCTTTTCAGGCAGTATGTGCGGCAGGTTGTGTTCCTGTGCCGTGTGAGGTTGACCCCCGTACATGCCTGCTGGATTTGAATGATGCTGCTGCCCGCCTGACGTCCCGCACTGTCGCGATTATGCCTGCGCTGTACGCAGGTAATCCCTATGAGCTTTCTCACGTACATGCCTTTGCTGCCCATCATGGATTGCGCTGTATTGAAGATGCCGCACATGCCTTTGGTTCACAGCATCAGGGGCGAAAAGTCGGCAGTTTTGGTGATATTACGTGTTTTAGTTTTGATGGCATAAAAAATATGACTTCTGGTGAAGGCGGTGCCATTGTCAGTTGTGATGCCCAGCTTTTGGAATGCTGTCGTGATGCCCGTTTGCTGGGGGTACGGCAGGATACCAGCAAACGCTTTGCCGGACAGCGTACCTGGGATATGCAGGTAGAGCGTCAGGGCTGGCGTTATCATATGAGTAATATTATGGCGGCAATTGGGCGTGTGCAGTTATCGCGTTTCACGACAGGCTTTGCGCACAAACGATGTCAACTGGCGGCTCTCTACCGTCAGTATCTGTCTCAGGAATCGGCCTTGTGCTTGTTGTATGAAGATGAAGGCGATAGTATCGTACCGCATATTTTTCCTGTGCAGGTTCTCAA
Organism: uncultured Desulfovibrionaceae bacterium; assembly: GCA_947074125.1. Classification (GTDB taxonomy): domain Bacteria; phylum Desulfobacterota; class Desulfovibrionia; order Desulfovibrionales; family Desulfovibrionaceae; genus JAQVCS01. The sequence continues at coordinate 5,270 of CAMTOM010000001.1, read as the reverse complement.
TGGGCGCAGGGACGCCTTGCGCGATGCACTCGCACAGCAGGGTATTGAAACAGGGATACATTATAAGCCCAATCACCTGCTGGCTCGTTTTGGTCATGGCATACCCCAGCTTCCCGTAACAGAAGAGCTTTACGCCAGCCTTCTTTCCCTGCCACTGCATCCTCTTCTTTCTGAAGAGGATATCAAATATATCTGCTTGCAGTGTCGCAGTGTACTTGCCCGCCTTTAACTGTCCAGTCAGATCGTCATGCACAATCCTTCTGCCATACCTGCTGTCTCTATCATTATGAATTGTCATAATGGTGCCGCGACACTTGAGGAAGCCTTGTGTTCTGTGCGGATGCAGACATTCACGGATTACGAAATTATTTTCTGGGATAATGCCTCAACGGATAACAGCGCGAGTATTGCCAAAGCTTTTGGTGTTCCGATGCGTTACTGCTATGGATCTGAATGTCTGCCATTAGGTGCTGCGCGCAATTGCGCCTTGCGTGAGGCAAGGGGACGATACATCGCTTTTTTGGATTGCGATGATGTTTGGCTGCCCCAAAAGCTGGCATTACAGGTAGCAGCGATGGAAAACAATCCGGCATGGGCGCTGGTATGTACAGATACAGAGATTTTTTCTGGATCGCTTGTGCTGGGGCGTGTTTTTGCGCGCAGCACGCCCCGAAGTGGACAGGTTTTTCGCGAACTTCTTTTGGGGCAATGGATCACGATGTCTTCAGTATTGTTGCGCAGGGATATGCTGGAGAAGCTGGATAGCGGGGGCGCTGTTTTTGATATGCAGTTGCAGCTATGCGAAGAAGCAGACGTTTTTTATCGCCTGGCCTATCTACACGAGATTGGCTATCTACCTGAAGTGCTGACGCGCTGGCGGGTGCATGGAAACAATGAATCTATGCGCAAAAGCGCATTGTGGGCTCAGGAAACGCGACAGATAGTGCGTAAATATGAAGAGTTGTATCCTCATTTTGCAGAGCAGTATGCGAATGTGAAAGAAGCAATGCTCAGGCGGGCAGACTTTCAGGAAGCGGTCGGACTTTGGAGGGATGGAGAAGGAAAAGCGGCGCGTACCGTGCTGCGTCCAAGCCTTTTTTTGCGCAAGCATCGCCTGTTATGGTGGGTCACGTGGCTCCCATCTTTTTGTTTTCCCATGATATTTCGTCTTTACTTTCTTTTGCGCCGACGGGAGCTATAAGTATTTAGGGCAGCGGCTGGTATATGTCGTGTGGCGGTGCTGTGCTCTGGCAGTTATGAGGCCTTTTCCGATTCAAGCCTTTGAAGAGCTTCGGGGAGCGCGGTGAGGAGTTCTCCCACCTGTGTGGCTGGTGTGGGTTGCGCGATAGCAGCCAGTAAACGATTGAGTTGCGCGGCATGGAGACAGGCCTGCTCTGGAGCGTCACCACGCATGAGAAAGGCGGTGACAAAGGCGGTGATAAGATCTCCTGTGCCGCCAATGCACTCCATGGCAGGTACGGAAGGTTCATGGACGCAATGTCGTATTTCTCCTGCATGTGCGATGTAGTCAGAAGATCCTTTGAGAAGAACGTATTGCGCGCTGTTGCCATGTGAATGCGCTCTGCTGAGCAGGGCTGGAAGCGTGCTTTCGTTCCCTAATAAAAATCCTCGTGTGTAGAAAGGATGGGGCGCGTTTTCATCGGCAAGAAAAGCCATTTCGCCCGCATCTGGTGTGAAAATGGTATAGTTGCTGGCATAGCCACTCATTTTCGCCACATACATGAATCCGGCATCCGCTACTGTGAGTGGGGATGGCTGGAGTGCCTGCAGTGCCATAAGTACACGATTGTGCCCGTCAACATCGGGAAAAAGATAGTGGAAGGTTATTCCCTGTGGCTTGATTGTTGCGAGATGTGTTTCAAGACAGGCATAGACTTCCCGACTGCCATTTCCTTTTCCCTCATCGCCTCCCAGGAGAATCTGTGGGAGGGGAAGCCCCCAAAGCCGACAAAGCCTCGCTGTGGCGCCAGCAAGAGCCGCTGTGCCGCGTACAATGGAAACACGTTTGCCAGAAGGCAACAGGAGATGTGTGCCATCACAGTCGTACTGACCGTATTCCAGTGGCATTGTGCTATCAGGCAGTGTGCCCGCGAGAAGCCATAACGAAGAATTCTGTTTCACGGTATGGCTTTAGGAAGATGGCGACGCAGCTCTTCAAAAGCTTTTTGAAGGCTGTAACAGCAAAGAGTATGACCGAGTGTCCGTGGTTCTGGTGCTGTTCGTACATCCAGTCCTGTGAGAAGGTTTGCCAGATAGGGAACATCAGGGCATCCGCCTCCAGAAATATTGACGATGCGTCCGCTTTCCTTGTCAGCAGTAATTTTCATATTGGCAGCACGCACCATAAACCATTTGTCAAAATCAACACAGTGAAAAAGAGATACAGGCTCCAGCAGCGTATCCTGCACTGGCGCAGTCTGATCCGGTGTAAGTCCTGCCTGTGCAAGAGTCTGAAGTATCGCAACTTCTTCCAGTAAAGGAAAAAGAACGATCATATCGCACCCTGTCCGCAATTCTGGCGGTGGGCCTTTGACTTCCACACAAAAGCCTGCATCCAAAAGTACCTGCTCTGCGCGAATGACCTCGCCTGTATGCGAAAAGACGAGCATTCCCTTGCTGGAAATCCCCTGCGTGCTGCTTGATGGGGAGAAGCCCAGAAAGGTACGTATCTTTTGGAGTATATCCATACTGATTCCTCTGGCAACATTCTTTTCAGAAAAATATACTATGCTCTTTAGAGCGTATCTCTTATGTCTGTATTTGTATATCTCTGATGTTGCTGGAAAGCTTTTCTAAAATGGAATGCCGTACTGCGTTTGTGAGAGGGATATATTGTGTAACTCTCTGTAAGCATGGCCGTATTTGCTGCTGTATCTGTTTGTGAAGCCAGCCATCCTCTCCATGAAAGACATTCTTTCATGGAGAGGAAAAGGGTAAGGCTATTTCAGTTTTTTGCAATATGAAGTCGGGTGACGTCATTGCCTTCCTGATGTGCCGTGACATGGCATCCGTGATTTTCGGCAGCGCGTGTGACGTTTTCTCGGCTGACTTCATTATCGACAAGCACATCAAACTCTTTTGCTTCTGTTTTGCGCAATGCTGTCAGAAACAAAAGAACGGGTTGTGGACAGGAAAGACCACAGGTATCAATGTGTGAAGTCATTATGCGCCCCTCCTTATATTTGTTATTCCAATAAGAAGACAGATAACCAGACCACCGATGGCAGCAACCGCGCCATTGGCTGCAATGCCTGCCGGACTGCTTGCCATATCAAAGTTATGTGACAGTGCTGCACCAACAATCAATCCCAGAATAAAGACTGCCGCGTCGTTATCGCCTTCACCAGCCATAAAGATCTGGCGGCCCGGGCAGCCTCCGGCGAGGGCAAAGGCGAGTCCGGCTGTGACCATGCCCAGAAAATTCCATAGGCTTTGGGTGTGGGCGATGGGCTGTCCTTCAAATCCTGGCTTGAAGCTGCCCAGTGCGACATTTGCCACAAGCGCTGCCAGAAGCATGGCTGCCAGCCCCAGTGCCAGATGCCAGTGCCGGAACAGTATGACATCACGTATGGCTCCCATGGTACAAAAACGGCTGCGCTGTGCCAGAAAACCAACAAGCAGACCTATGCCAATGGAGAGAAGAAAAGGAGCATGCGCGGCTCCAGGCCCTTTTAGGGAGTAAAAAAGAACGCCATTTTTTTCCTGTCCTGCGATGGGGGGGTAGAGAAGATAGAGCAGGACAAGAGCAAGCATGATAAGTGGCATGACAAAACCGGAAGCGCGGTGCTGTGTGGTATTGCGCCCCAAAGAAAATCCCTGACGGAAGAAAAGTGTGCCAATGCCTACGCCAACAAAAATACCCGCAAATCCGAAAAGGGCATTGCCGTCTCCTCCAGCCAGTCGCAGGATAGCGCGCCAGGGGCATCCCAAAAAGACAAGAGCACCTATAGAGGCAATAACACCGAGCAAAAAGCGCGTGATAGGGGAGGAGCCTCCTCTGGCGCGAAAGTCACCGAAGAAAAGCGCTGCGACAAAAGCTCCAAGCAGCATTCCCATGATTTCCGGTCGAAGATACTGGACAACAGAGGCGCGGTGCAGACCGATACCTCCTGCAATATCGCGATTGAAGCAGACAACGCAGATACCCATATTGCCCGGATTGCCATAATGCTGCAATAATATGGCCAGAAGACCAATGATGGCTCCTGTAAGAATGATGCCTGCTGGTGAGACAAAAATGTTGCGTAGGCTTTTCATACTTCCTCCATAAAAGACATGTGGGCGGAATGCCCAGGACATCTTTCCTGAAGACAGGCAAAGCGTAGTGATCAAGGGGTCAACTCTCAAAGAAGGAGGATGACCGGAAACATGAACAGGAAAAGGGGGAACGTTTGTGATAGGCAGAGCAAATCAGAAGGAAGGCAGAGGAAAAATAACAGCTTCCCAACGTGCCACACGCCCCTGTACACACTTCACACCGTGAAGCGCAGCTTTGTGTCAGTTCATCAGGAAAAACATGCCATTACCTCTGTAGTAGGATGCAGGACGCAAAAAGCATCAAGCAGCAGTAGTATACAGTGAAATGTATGTTAAGGCAAGGATGTCTTTCATTTGCAGAAAGGAATAGGCGCGTGAGGGAGGAGGTGCTTGCTATGCGGGTGCAGAAGAAAGAGAAGAGGTGTGCTCTTCTTTGGGGTGCAGGTGTATCCGGCGGGCATTTAATGTATCAAGCCAGGCATGGTCGTGGCTGGCAACGATGACGGTTGTGCCTGCGCCAACTGCCTGGATCACTGCTCTGTGGATGGCGTCAATACTTTGCGCATCGAGATTTGAGGTGGGTTCATCAAGGAGCAGGGCGAGTGGGCGCAAAATCAGGCGTGCGGCAAGGGCAACACGCTGTTTTTCACCGCCAGAAAGTTCGTGGCGCTGGCGGTGGTGAAAAGATTCGGGAGGCAGACCAACGCTGTCCAGTGCGGTAAAAACGCGATCGGTTAAATGGCGTTCACCACGAATTTTCAATCCATATGCCACATTGTCAAAAACAGACAGATGGAGCAGGTAGGGCTCCTGTAACAAGAGTGTGACTTCGCGCCTGAAGGGCACACCTGGTGTGCCAAAAAAATCGAGTTCGCCTTTTGTGGGGGATTCAAGAAAGGCAAGAATGCGCAAAAGTGTGCTTTTTCCTGCTCCATTGGGGCCTGTTAACGCAATAGCTGCGCCGCGCTGTATTTGGAGTTCTGGGAGTGTGA